>NZ_JBHXKA010000050.1:14754-55642 GCF_042722885.1 Streptomyces sp. NPDC058401 | reverse complement strand
CCCGCCCCGCCCCGGGGGCGCGCCCCCGCACACCCCACCTACCCCCCCGTGTGGGCGGCCGCGTTTACCCACCCGCGGGCGCCCTCGGTCTGGGGCCCCGTGGTCGCGGCCGGGAGTCACACCCTGCGCCTCTCCCTCGCCGCGCTGCCCTACGTACGGGACCACTGCGTGTACCTGCAGCCCGACGGCTGGCCGGAGGATTCCGACCGGTTCCCCGTCGTGCCCATGACGACCATGCTGGAGCTGGCGGCCGAGGCCGCGCTGCGCGACGCACCGCCCGGCCTGGCCGTCATCGGCTACGAACGGGTACGGGCCCTGCGCTGGCTCCCCGTGGAGCCGGCCCTCGACCTGGAGGTCACCGTCCGGCCCGCCGGACCGGGCCGGGTGCGCGTCACCCTGGGGGAGTACGCCGACGTGTTCGTGCTGCTCGGCGAGCGGTACGAGCCGCTGCCGGGCCCCGATCCCACCCCGCTGAGCGATCCGGGGCCGGCTCCGGTCAGTGCCGAGGCCCTCTACCGGGACCGGTGGATGTTCCACGGCCCCCGCTTCGCCGGGGTGCACGAGGTGCGGGCCGTCGCCGCGGACGGCATCCGCGGTGTGCTGCGGGCGCTGCCCGACCCCGGGGCGCTGCTCGATGCCGCCGGGCAGCTCTTCGGTCACTGGATGCAGCTGAGGCTGCCCGTGGACCGGCTGGTGTTCCCGGCCACGGTGGACACCATTCGCTTCTCGGGGCCGCCGCCCGCCCCGTACGAGCTCGTCGAGGCCACGGCCCGGATCCGCGAGGTCCGCGATGTCACCGTGCGCGGTGACATCGAGCTGCTGCGGGCCGACGGCCGGGTGTGGGCCCGGATCGACGGCTGGACGTACCGCCGCTTCGGCGCCGACGAGCGGGTCTGGCCGATGAAGTTCACCCCGGAGGTCTGCGGCATCGGCGAACCCCGCCCCGAGGGCTGGTGCCTGGCCCGGCGCCGCTGGACCGACCCCGCCTCGCAGGAGCTGGTCATGCGCCGCTACCTCGGCGCCGACGAGCGCACGGCCTACGAGCGGCTGGCGCCGCGTGCCCGGGCGCCCTGGCTGCTGGGCCGGATCGCGGCCAAGGACGCGCTGCGCCACCTGCTCTGGGACGCCGGAGCCGGGCCGGTCTTCCCCGCCGAGGTGCCCATCGGAAACGACCCGGCCGGGCGGCCCCTCGCCGGGGGAGCGCTGGCCGGGGGAGTCCGGCTGACGATCGCCCACAAGGACCGGATCGCCGTCGCCCTCGCCCACCCGCACCTTCCGGTCGGCATCGACGTGGAACAGGTGACCACCGACCCGGACGCGCTGATCCGCATCGCCCTGGCACCGGGCGAACTCGGCCTCGCCGAGCGGCTGGCGGCCCGGGAGGGCACCGGACTGCCGGCCGCGCTCACCGCTCTCTGGTGCGCCAAGGAGGCGGCCGCCAAGGCCGCCGGAACCGGACTCGGAGGCCGCCCGCGCGACTGGCGGACCAGCGGCGACCCGGACTCCGGCGAACTGCGCGTGCTCTCCCCGGACGGGCACCCGTACCCGGTCCGCACCACCATGCTCACGGCCGCGCCACTCGGCCACCCCGGCCACCGGGATCAGCCAGATCACGCAGATCACCCAGATCACGCAGACCGCTCCGGTCACGTCGTCGCCTGGACCGACCGGCCCGCGACTCCGTCCTCCCCCGTCCCCTTCCACCTCACGGAGACCAGTCATGGCAGCTGACATCCTCGCCGAGATCACGAGCATGCTCGTGGAGATCGTCGGCGACGAGCACCTCCTCGCGGACGAGGTCACGATGAAGACGACGTTCAACGAGGACCTCGCCCTGGAGAGCATCGAGTTCGTCGCCCTCGCCGAGCTCCTCCACCACCGCTACGGCGCCGGCGTCGACCTGATGGGCTTCCTGTCCGAGAAGGACATGGACGGCATCCTCGCCATGTCCGTGGGCGAACTCGTCACGCACATCGGCCGGATCACCCACGCCTCCCTGAGCGCCCATGCCTCCCGCACCCCCACCTCCCTCACCCGGGCCCGCACCTCCCTCACCCGAGCCCCGGCGGGAACCCCCGCCGCGACCGGATCGGACGGCTGAGCCCGCCATGGCCTTCGTTCCCGCGGGCACCGTCCGCTTCCACGTCCAGCAACTCCCGGCCACCGCACACGCGGACGGCCCCGACGCCTCCGACCGCCCCGTGGTGGTGTTCCTGCACGGGCTGGTCGTCGACAACCTCTCCTCCTTCTACTGCCCCCTGGCCGTCCCGGTGGCCCGGGCCGGGCACGAGGTGGTCCTCTATGACCTGCGCGGCCACGGCCGTACCGAGCGGCCGGCCACCGGCTACGACAGCCGCACCGCCGTGCGGGACCTCTTCGACCTGCTCGGTGCCCTCGGCCTCGGGCGCCGCCCGGTGCACCTGGTCGGCAACAGCTACGGCGGAACCCTGGCGCTGCACGCCGCCCTGGCCCGGCCCGACCTCGTCGCCGGGCTCACCCTGCTCGAACCCCCGCTCAGCGGGGCCTGGGTGGACAACATGGTGGACACCCTGTCGGCCGCCGCCCTCGGCCTGGAGGACAGCGCGGTACCCGCCGAACTGCTCACCCTGCGGCTGCGCAAGGCGGCCAACCTCACGGCCATCGCCGACGACCTGCTCAACCGCACCACCCTCATCGACGACATCGCGGCGAGCCGCACCTTCACCCCCGCCGACTACGCCGGACTGCGCTGCCCGGTCCTGATCGTCTGCGGCGAGCACTCCGAACTGGTCCCGGGCGCCCTGGAACTGGCCCGCCACGCCCCGCGCGTCACCGCCGTCGAGATCCTGCCGGGCCTCGGGCACGACGTGCTGAAGGAGAGCAGCGGTGCACTGCGGGCGGCCGTACTCGCCCACCTCGACACCACGGCCATGGCGGGAGCACTGGTCCGATGAGGGTGCTCTTCACGGTGCCGCCGCTCGCGGGGCACATCAATCCGACCGTGGCGGTCGGCGCCGAACTGGCCGCCCGCGGACACGAGGTCGCCTGGACCGGCCCGCCCGGGGCCCTGTCCCGGCTGCTCCCCGAGCACGCCCGGATCCTGTCCGCCGGCGCCGAAGCGGGCGGCGACTACGCCCTGTTGCACACCCGCTGGCGCGATCTGCGCGGGGTCGGGGCGCTGCGGTTCCTCTGGGAGGAGGCACTGGTCCCACTGGCCAGGGCGATGCTCCCCGGTGTGGTCCGGGCGGTCGGGACCTTCCGGCCGGACGTGCTCGTCGCCGATCAGCAGGCCCTGGCCGGACCGGTGGCCGCGCGACGGCTCGGGGTGCCCTGGGCGACCTCCGCCAGCACCTCGGCGGAACTCACCCTCCCCTTCGCGGACTTCCCGAAGGTCGGGGAGTGGGTGGCCGCGCAGATCGCCGGACTGCTCGCGGAGTGCGGGGGTGATCCCGGACCGGCCGCGGACCCGTGGGACCCCCGGTTCTCCGAACGGCTGGTCCTGGTCTTCTCCAGCCGCGAACTGGTCGGAGGGGAGCGGAAGTTCCCGCCGCACTACGCCTTCGTCGGCCCGGCCTTCGGGGCCCGGCCGCCCGCTCCCCGCTTCCCCTGGGAACGGCTGGACCCGGAGCGGCGACGGGTGCTCGTCTCGCTGGGAACCCTCAACCAGGAGGCCGGGGGCCGGTTCTACGGCGCCGTCCTGGGAGCCGCCGAACGCCTCGACGCAGACGTCCAGTTGGTCCTGACGGCCCCGGCTCCGCTGGTCGGGGCGGTTCCCGGGAACGTACTGCTGCGCGACAGCGTCCCGCAGCTGGAGCTCCTGCGCCACCTGGACGCGGTCGTCTGCCACGGCGGCCACAACACCGTGTGCGAGACCCTCGCGCACGGGCTGCCGCTGGTGGTCGCCCCGATCCGCGACGACCAGCCGATCGTCGCCCGGCAGGTCGTGGAGGCCGGCGCCGGGGTACGGGTGCGGTTCGGCCGGACCCGGGCCGAGGAACTGCGCGACGCGCTGACGGCCGTCCTGGACGAACCCGGCCACCGCAGAGGTGCCCGGCGGATCCAGGCCTCATTCGCCGCGGCCGGCGGCGCCGCCGCCGCGGCCGACCGGTTGGAGGAACTCCTGTGACGCGCTCCCCGCTCCCTTTCCGTGCCCGGAGCCCCCGTGCCCTGCCCCCGCTCCCGTCCGGCGGCCGGTGGACCTCCGCCCTCCTGCTCGCCGCCCTCGGCGCCGGCACCGTACGCACCGCCCGCCGGCTGCGCGCGGTCCCGGTGCTGCGCACGGTCGCTCCCGCGGACTCCGGGCTGCCGCGCGCCGCGGGCTGGCGGCTGCTCACCGCGGGCGGGGTCGAGGCCGACGCGGCCACCTTCCTCGCCGCCTGCGCGCACGCCGACCGGGAGGGGCTGCGGGTACTGGACCTGCTCCCCGGTGACCTGCCCACCGAGCGGGTGCTCGGTCTGCTGCGCATGGTCGACCCGGCCGGCTACCGGCAGGACCGGCTCGGCGAGGGGCGCGGGGCCGGGTTCGCCGTGCTCGTCGCCGAGGAGGTGCTCGCCCGGGCCGGGGTGGACCCGGCGGGCCCGGACGCCACTCCGGCGGACCTCATGGCCGTCACCCGGCGCGTGAAGGAGTACGCCGCCGACGCCACGGGACTGGCCATCGCACCCACCCTGAGCTGCGGACCGCTCGCCGGCGCGGGCGGACCGGCACGGGCGGCCGAACTACGGGCCCAGGGACTGCCGCCCGGGGCACTCGCCGCCGCCCAGCTCGCCGGACTGGCCCTCCTGGCCGGAGTCGCCCTGCGCCAGGGCCGGTGGGGGGCCGCCGCCGCGGGGCTGTACTGGCTCCAGCCCTCCCTCGCCCTCGGCCGCCCCGGCGCGCCCCTGCGCCCCGGCGACCTCGCCCGGGCCACGGCCGCCCGTCCCGTACGCTCCCTCGGCGCGGCCGTGCGCACGGCCGCCGCGACGGCCCGTACGGCCCGACCCGGTGCCGCCGTACCGGCGAACAGCCCGGCCGCCGCACCCGGCACGACGGCGCGGACCGGCAAGGCGACGGAAACGACGGGCCGGGCAGAAGCAGCCCGCGCAGAGTCCGTCCGCGCAGAGTCCGCCCGCGCCGAGTCCGTCCGGGCGTACCGGGCCGACCTGGCCGCCGGGACCGACCGGTTCCTCGAACCGCGCCGGCCGGACTGCCCCTGGTGCGGCTCCGGGCAACTGACCGTCCGGGTCCGGGTGCCCGATCTGCTCCAGGGCAAGCCCGGCCGGTTCACCCTGGAACAGTGCGGGGCCTGCGGGCACGTGTTCCAGAACCCCCGGCTCTCCCCGGAGGGGCTGGAGTTCTATTACCGCGACTTCTACGACGGCCGCGGCGGCGAGGGCGCCGCCACCGTCTTCGGCCGCCTCGGCGCCGTCTACCGGGCCCGGGCCGAGATGCTCCGCCCGCACACCGACCCCGTGTCCTGGCTCGACGTCGGCACCGGACACGGCCACTTCTGCAACGCGGCCCGCACCGTCTGGCCCGACACCCGCTTCGACGGCCTGGACATGGGCGACGGGGTCCGCGAGGCCGAGCGGCGCGGCTGGGTGGAGACGGGACACCAGGGCCAGTTCCCGGAGTTCGCGGTGAAACTGGCGGGCCAGTACGAGGTCGTCAGCATGTACCACTACCTGGAGCACACCCGCGACCCGCTCGCGGAACTGGACACGGCGGCCGCCGTCCTCGCCCCCGGCGGCCACCTCGCCATCGAACTCCCCGACCCCGAGTCGCGGATGGCCAAGCTGCTCGGACCGGCCTGGCTGCCCTGGTTCCAGCCGCAGCACCAGCACCTGATCCCCTCCTCCAACCTGCGCGAGGCGCTGGCCGACCGGGGCTTCACCGTCCTCGCCGAGGAGCACGGGCCGGCCCACCAGGGCAACGACTTCTTCGGTGCGGTGGCCCTGACCGCGACCCGGCTGGCCCCCGACCCGGACCGGCCCTGGGGTCCCCCGGCCACCACCGCCCGGCGCGCCCTCACCGGCGCCGTACGGCTGGCCTCGCTGCCCTGCTTCGCCGCCGCGGCGGTGCTCGACGGGCTGCGCACCGCCGCGGCTCGCCACACGGACGGCGGCAACGCCTACCGCATGCTGGCCCGCAAGGACGAGCGGTGACGGGCCCCGGCGCACAGACCGGCCCGCCCCCGGCGGAGGCCGGTATCGCCGGAGCCGGCCCCGCCACATCAGGCCCTGCCGCATCCGGCCCCGCCACATCAGGCCCTGCCACATCCGGCCCCGCCGCATCCGGCCCCGCGGCACCCGCCGGAGGCGACCTCGCCCGCCGGGCCACCGCGGACCCGCTCTTCCGCCTGGTCGCCTACGCCCTGGAGGCGGCCCACGGCCGGCCCCCGGCCGCCGTCTGGAGCGCCCCGTACGCCTTCCACCTGGGCTCCCCGGGTCTCGTCGCGGCAGCCGGCTGGCCCGTGGCGGCCGCGGCGGCCCCGCGCACCGACGGCCTGGTCCGCCTCAGCTCCCTGGCCCACCCGGCGGATGCCTGCGACCTGCCGCTGACCCTGACCGGGCCGCCGCCCGACACCCCGGACTGGGCCGCCCGCCCGTACGCCCTGCTGCGCGCGCTGGCCCGGGCCGGGTACGGCCGGGGCGGGACGGACCTGCACGTGCAGGGCTCCCTCACCCCGGCCGCCGGGCTGGCTACCGAGGAGGCCGCCGACTGTGCGGTGGCGCTCGCGTTGGCCGACGTCCACACGCCGGCGGGCGAGGACCCGGACCGGGCGCGCCTGGCCCGGCTGATGGCGGAAGCGCTGCCCGAGGGCGACGACCCGCTGCGCCGGGGCGCCCTCTTCGCCCGGCCGGGCCGGGCCCTGCTGCTCGGCCACGGCACGCCCCGGCCGGAGTCCCGGCGACAGCGGCAGCGGTACGTGGTCTTCGACCCCGCCGGGTCCGGCTCCCGCCTGGTGCTGCTCGCCCTGCGGCCGGGCCCCGACGGCACGCAGGACCGTATGGCCGACCTGGCCCGGGCCGTCGGGTGCGCCCGCCGGGCCGGAGCCCTGAGCGCCTGGCCGCCCGGGCAGCGGCCCGGGCGGAGCGTCCTGGTCCTGCTTCCCGCCGCCCGGCTGACGGCGGTCCGGGCGGCGGTCGCGGAGGACTTCCGCGACCGGGGGCTGCCGGTGCCCCGGTTCCTGAACATCACCGTGGCCGGCGCGGCCCGCCGCGAGGCCTGAGGCCGCGCCCCGAATCCTGACCCCGACCCCGACCCGAGCACCACACCACTCATCCCGAGGAGGAACCACCGATGCCCCTGCCCCTGCCCCTGAGCCCCCCGACAACAGAGAACGCGAGCGGGACCGCTCGCGCGAGACACCGGCTCCACCGCTCCGCCCTGGTCGCCGGCCTCGGCGCCCTCGGACTGCTGGGCGCCTTCACCGTCGCCAACTCCCAGGCGGCCGAGGGTGGTTCGGCGGCGTCTGCGGCCGCGGCCGCCCTGCCCGCGTACGACCACGTGGTCGTCGTCGTGTACGAGAACAAGCAGTACGGCGAGATCATGGGCAGCGCCAACGCCCCGTACATCAACCAGCTCGCGGGCGGCGGCGCGAGCCTGACCGGCATGAAGGCGCTCACCCACCCCAGTCAGCCGAACTACTTCAACCTCTTCTCCGGCGCCACCCAGGGCATCACAGGGGACGGCTGCTACACCCCGCAGTCGATGACCGCCGCCAACCTCGGCCAGGAACTGATCGCGGCCGGCAAGACCTTCACGACGTACAACGAGGACCTGCCCAGCGAGGGTTCCACGGCCTGCACCAACGGCCAGTACGCCCAGAAGCACAACCCGTGGTTCGCCTTCAAGAACGTGCCGCTCAACACCGGCAAGACCTGGGCGCAGTTCCCGCAGAACAACTTCGCGGCGCTGCCGAACCTGTCCTTCGTCGTCCCCAACCAGTGCAACGACATGCACTCCTGCTCGGTCGGCACGGGCGACACCTGGACGAAGAACAACATCGACGCCTACGCGCAGTGGGCGAAGGCCAACAACAGCCTGCTGGTCCTGACCTGGGACGAGGACAACTACCTCGGCTCCAACCAGATCGCCACCGTCTTCTACGGGGCGAACGTCAAGACGGGCACCTACGCCACCGCCTTCAACCACCACCACCTGCTGCGCACCTTCGAGGACCTGTTCGGCACGGCGACGCACGCCGGCAACGCCGCCAACGTCCAGCCGATCACCGAGGTGTTCGGCTCCACGACCCCCACCCCGACCCCGTCGCCCACCCCGACACCCACACCCACGCCGACGCCCACTCCCACATCCACGCCCGGTGATCTGAAGCTGGCCAACCCCGGCCCGCAAAGCTGCAAGTTCAACCAGAACTGCACCATCCAGCTCACCACCACCGGCGGGAACCCCCCCGTCCGCTACACCGCCACCGGACTCCCCTGGGGCCTCACCCTCGACACCGCCACCGGCCGCATCACCGGCAAACCCTGGGCCACCGGAACGATCCAGATCACCGCCACCGCCACCGACACCACCCCGACCACCGCCACCACCACCTTCCCCCTCACCCTCACCTGGTTCTGAAGGAGGCACCCGTGTACCTGTCGACCAGCCGTGCGGCGGACATCGCCGCAGACCCTGCGGCTCCGAAGGGCCCCCTGCGGGCCGTCCCCGGCACGGTGCTCGCCCTCGGCATGGTCAGCCTGGTCACGGATGTCTCCGCGGAGATGGTCACCGCCGTCCTGCCGCTGTACCTGGTGGTCGGACTCGGGATGTCCCCGCTCGCCTTCGGCGCCCTGGACGGGCTGAACCAGGGCGCCACCGCACTGCTGCGCCTCGTGGGCGGACGCGTCTCGGACCGCACGCAGCGCCGCAAGCTCGTCGCGGGCACCGGCTACGCGATCTCCGCCGTCTGCAAGGCGGCCCTGCTCGCGGTCACCACGCCCTGGTCGGTGGCGGCGGTGCTCGCCGCCGACCGGACCGGCAAGGGCCTGCGCACCGCCCCGCGCGATGCGCTGATCTCGCTGTCCTGCCCGCCGGGGGAGCACGGCCGCGCCTTCGGCGTGCACCGCGCGCTGGACACGGCCGGGGCCCTGCTGGGGCCGCTGGCCGCCTTCGGGGTGCTGTGGGTGGCGGTGGACGGATACGCGGCCGTCTTCACCGTGAGCTGCTGCCTCGCGGTGCTGGGGGTGCTGGTCCTGGCCCTGTTCGTACGGGAGAGCCCCGCGCCCGCACCGGCGGCCGGGACGCCTTCGGCCCGGAGCCTGCTGCGGATCCCGGGCCTGCGGCGGCTCTGCCTCACCGCCGCCGCGCTCGGCCTCTTCACCGTGGGGGACGCCTTCCTCTACCTGCTGCTCCAGCGGCGCCTGGACCTGCCGGCCGCCTGGTTCCCGCTGCTGCCGGTCGGCACCGCGGCCGTGTTCCTGCTCGCAGCCGTGCCCGTGGGACGCCTCGCCGACCGGCTGGGCCGCCACCGGGTCTTCCTCGGCGGCCACCTGCTGCTGCTCGGCGCCTGTCTGCTGCTCCTGGCTCCGGTACCGCCCGGGCCCCCGCTCGTGTTCGGCGTGCTGGGCCTGCTCGGCCTGTTCTACGCGGCCACCGACGGGGTGCTGATGGCCGCCGCCGGGCCGCTGCTGCCCCCGGGGCTGCGCACCACCGGGCTGGCGGTGCTCCAGACGGCGCAGGCCCTGGCGCGGTTCGCGGGCTCCCTGCTCTTCGGCGCCGCCTGGACGCTGTGGGGCCCGGGCCCGGCGCTGGCCGCGGCGGCTGGCGGACTGCTGCTGGCCCTGACCGCCACGACCCTGACCGCCAGGACCCCGGCCGCCACGACCCCGGCCGCCCGGAAGGGGAGCTGACGAGGTCAGGCCTTGACCCCGCTCGGCTGCGGCTCCTTCGCGGCCCGCTGCCGCAGGGCGTCCTCGTCGGTGTCCGCGTCGTAGGAGATCAGCTTCGGCAGCAGGGCGGCCAGCACCGCCACCGAGGCCACGCAGGCGAGCCCGCCGCTCCAGAAGGCCGGGCGGGTACCGGTCCAGCCGGCCATCGTGCCCGCGCGGACCTGGCCCAGCTGCGGGCCGACGGTGTACGAGAGCACCTCGATGCCCGCCAGCCGGCCCCGCAGCTCCTCGGGGATCGTCTGGTTCCAGATCGTGGCGCGCCCCAGCCCGCTGAGCATGTCGCCCGCGCCGGCCACCGCGAGGCACAGGAGCACCAGCCAGATGTTCCCCGACCAGCCGGCGGCCGCGATGGCCAGGCCCCACACCCCCGCGCCGCACACCACCAGCAGCCCGTGCCGGCGTACCCGCGAGGCCCAGCCGCTGGTCAGCCCCAGCAGGAGCGAGCCCACCGCGCCCCCCGCGTACATCAGCCCCAGCGCCCACACGGCGTCGAGTTCGTCCGCGAGGAAGGGGAGGATGGCGTTCGGGAAGGCGAAGAACATCGCCGCCAGGTCCACGGCGTACGTGCCGAGCAGCACGGGCCGGCTCCACGCGTACCGGGCCCCCTCGGCGATCCCGCGCAGCGAGGGCCGCTCGGCGTCCCGCGCGGGCGGGGCCGGACGCAGCCGCAGGCACAGCAGCACCGAGACGAAGAACCCCGTCACGGTGACCGCGTACGCGGGCGCGTACCCGGCGTAGGCCACGACCAGCCCGGCCACCGCGGGCCCCGCGATGGCCCCGAGCTGGTAGCGCAGCCCGTTCAGCGCGGCGGCGGCGGTCAGCTGGTCGTGCGGCACGATCCGCGCCATGAGGGAGTCCATGGCCGGCCGCTGCAGGCCGGTCAGCGCCGATACGCAGGCCGCGACCACGTACAGCGGCCACAGCAGGGGAGTGGGCAGGGCCGAGTTCACCAGGAGCACCAGGGCGAGCACCCCGAGCCCGGCCTCGGTCAGCAGGATCAGCCGCCGCCGGTCCACGGCGTCGGCGAGGGCGCCGCCGTAGAGCCCGAAGACCACCAGCGGGAGCAGCTCCACCGCGCCCATCGCACCGACCGCGAGCGGCGAGTCCGTCAGGTGCTTGATCTGCAGCGGAAGCGCGATCATGGCCATGAAGGAGCCGAAGTAGGTGACCGTGCCCTGGTAGAAGAGCAGCCGGAAATCGGGGCTCGACCGCAACGGGGACAGGTCGGGCAGTACGGAGGCGAAACGGGATCTGCTCACGAGGGGCCATCGTCGGCGCCCGCCCCTCCCCGGGCAACCGAATTTCGGTCCCGCCCGGGCCGGGCAAGAGCGACTCGCGACCGCCGCCCGATCCTGCACAATCGGCGGATGAGCGATGAAGACCCCTACCTCTGGCTGGAAGACGTGACCGGCGAGGCCGCCCTCTCCTGGGTGCGCGAGCGCAACGAAGAAACGGTGTCCGCGCTCGCCTCGGACCCCGGGTTCAAGGTGCTGGAATCGGAGGTCCGCGAGGTCCTCGACGACGACGGCAGGATCCCGTACACGACCCGGCGGGGACGCCACCTCTACAACTTCTGGCAGGACGCCGACCACGTACGCGGTCTGTGGCGGCGCACCACGCTGGAGGAGTACCGCAAGGACCGGCCCGACTGGGAGCCGGTCCTGGACCTGGACGCGCTCGCCGAGGCCGAGGGCGAGAAGTGGGCCTGGGCGGGCAGCGCCGTGCTGGCCCCCGATCACCGCCACGCCCTGGTGATGCTGTCCAGGGACGGCGCGGACGCCTGCGTGGTGCGCGAATTCGACCTGGAGGAGCGGGAGTTCGTCGCCGGAGGCTTCGAAGTCGCCGAGGCCAAGACCCGGATCGGCTGGATCGACCGGGACCGGGTCTGGATCGGCACGGACTTCGGCCCCGGCTCCATGTCCGCGTCCGGCTACCCCCTCCAGGTCCGCCGGTGGCGCCGCGGCACCCCCCTCGCGGAGGCGGAACCGGTCTACGAGGGCAGGCCGACGGACCTGTCCGCCTCCGGCTGGCACGATGACACCCCCGGTTTCGAACGGGACTTCGTCCACCGCCAGATCGACTTCTGGCAGGCGGAACTGCTCCTCCTCCCCGGAGACGGAACCGGGGATCCGGCTGCCGCGCCCGAGAAGATCGACGTCCCCGACGACGCCGGGGCCTCCGTCCACCGCGAGTGGCTGATCGTCGCGCCGAAGTCCCCGTGGCTCGGCCACGTCGCGGGCAGCCTGCTCGCCTTCGACTTCGAGGCCTTCCGGGCGGGCGCGCGGGAGGCGGCGGTGCTCTTCACCCCGGACGAGCACACGGCCCTCGCGGGCTGGAGCTGGACCCGCCACCACCTGATCCTCACCACCAGCGCCGACGTCTCCTCCCGGCTGGAGATCCTGACCCCCGGGCCGGGCCCCGACGGCTGGAGCCGCACCCCGCTGTCCGGGGTTCCGCCGCTGTCCACGGCCTCCGTCACCGGAACCGACCCGGACGTGAGCGACGAGTTCTTCCTGAACGTCGCGGGCCACCTCCAGCCCTCCACCCTCTACCGGGGTACCGCCCCGGCCGGCGCCGACGAGACCGTCAAGCAGGGCCCGGCCCTGTTCGACACCGCCGGCCTCACGGTCCACCAGCACTTCGCGCGCTCCGCGGACGGCACGCGGGTCCCGTACTTCGTCGTCGGCCCCGAGGACCGCACCGGCCCCGGCCCCACCCTGCTGTACGGCTACGGCGGCTTCGAGATCTCCATGGTCCCCGGCTACAGCGCGGTCACCGGCCGCGCCTGGCTGGCGCGCGGCGGCACCTACGTGGTGGCGGGCATCCGGGGCGGCCACGAGTACGGGCCGCAGTGGCACAAGGCCGCACTCGGTGCGAACCGGGTCCGGGCCTACGAGGACTTCGCGGCCGTGGCCCGGGACCTCATCGCCCGGGACGTCACCACCCCCGCCCAGCTCGGCATCGAAGGCGGCAGCAACGGCGGCCTCCTCATGGGCGCGATGCTCACCCGCGACCCCGAGCTGTTCGGCGCGGTCGTCGCCCACGTGCCGCTGATGGACATGCTCCGCTTCCACAAGCTGCTCGCCGGGGCCAGCTGGACCGCCGAGTACGGGGACCCCGACAACCCGGCCGACCGGCCCCACCTGGAGCGGATCTCCCCGTACCACCAGGTCCGGACCGACGGGTCCCCGTACCCGCCGCTGCTCCTGCTGACCTCGACCCGCGACGACCGCGTCCACCCCGGGCACGCCCGCAAGATGGCCGCCCGGCTGCGGGAGGCGGGACACCCCGTGCTCTTCCACGAGCACCTCGGCGGCGGCCACTCCGGCGCCACCGACCACGGCCAGACCGCCTTCAACGAAGCGCTGGTCCATACCTTCCTGTGGGACCGGCTGACCCCGAAGAGGTGACCGCGCGGGCTCCGGCCCGGCGGGTGAGCGGGTGCACGCGGCCCGGGACCAGGTACGTCACCTGATCCCGGGCCGCGCCGCGTTCCCGGGAGGACCTGCGCGGGTCAGGCCCCGCGCAGGGAAGCGACCCGGTTCTCGATCGCGGTGATCAGCGCCTCGACCCTGGCCTCGAAGATCTGCTCGTCCGTGACCTCGGCCAGCCGGGAGCCGAGCCGGGCGATGTGGGGGAAGCCCGCCGGGTCGACCAGGCGGTACTCGCGGTTCCACGAGGACTCGTCGGCGGCCCGGACCTCCGGGTCGAACAGCAGGTAGGCGGCGCGCTGGCCGACGTAGGCCAGGAGGGAGTCGCCGACCATCCGGTAGTGGACGGCCGCCTCCGCCCCGTCGAGGCCGGCCTCCGTCACCGCGCCCAGGATCAGCTCCACGACCCGGAACTCGTTGGGCCTGCGGGTGGTCCGGCTGGCCATGGTCGAGCCGACCACCGGGTACCGGAGCGCGACTTCGAGGGAGCCGTCGGCGAGCGCCCGCAGCCGGTCCTTCCAGTCGAGCCCCTCGGGGATGCTGTCGAGCACCTCGCCGAGCGTGCGGTCGGCGACCGACAGCAGCAGCTCGTCCTTGTCGCGGAAGTGCCGGTAGATCGCGGTCGGGTCGGCGCCGAGCTCCTCGCCGAGGCGCCGCACGGTGAAGGCGTCCTCGCTGCCGCGAGCCGCGATGCGCAGGCTCGCTTCGATGATCGCGTCGGGTGTGAGCTGGCTGCCCGCGCGCTTGGACCGGGCGGGTGTGTCGGATGACTTCGGCATGGTGGGGCCAGTGTAACGATGTGGAACAGAGCCAGCGCAACACCGTTGACAACATTGTTGCGCTCCCGTTCACTCCTCCTCAACGAACCAGCCGTGCGGGCCTCACCCGCCGAGCCGAAGGATGCGTCGATGGGCAACACCAGGCAGCCGACCGGGCAGCGTGCCGACATCGTCTTCGTAGGGGGACGGGTCTTCACCGGCACCTCACCCACCCCGATCGACGCCGACGTCGCCGTCGCGGGCGGCCGGATCATCGCCGTGGCCGACGCGGCCGCCGTCCGCTCGCTCGCGGACGCCGACACCGAGGTCGTCGACCTCGCGGGAGGACTCCTCGTCCCCGGATTCCAGGACGCCCACGTGCACCCCGCGGTGGCCGGCGTCCAGATGCTCGGCTGCGACCTCAGCGAGGAACGCACCATCGAGGGCTACCTCGCGGTGGTCGCGGAATTCGCCGGGGCCCACCCCGGCGCGGCCTGGATCCGCGGCGGCGGCTGGTCGATGGACGTCTTCCCCGGCGGCACGCCGACCCGCGCCATGCTCGACGCGGTGGTCCCGGACCGCCCCGTCCTGCTCACCAACCGGGACGGCCACGGTGCCTGGGTCAACACCAGGGCGCTCGACGTCGCCGGCGTCGACCGCACCACCCCCGATCCGGCCGACGGCCGGATCGAACGGGAGGAGGACGGCAGCCCGGCCGGCACCCTCCAGGAGGGCGCCGTGGAACTGGTGGCCCGCCACGTGCCCATCGCGACCCCGGACGAGGCGCTCGCCGGGCTCCTCGCCGCACAGGAGCACCTCTTCTCCCTCGGCGTCACCAGCTGGCAGGACGCCATGATCGGCTCCTTCCCCGGCAACCCCGACAACTACGGCGTCTACCTGCGCGCCGCCCGCGAGGGCTCCCTGCGCGCCCGCGTCGTCGGCGCCCTGTGGTGGGACCGCGAACGCGGCCTGGAACAGATACCGGACATCGAGGAGCGCCGCCGCACCGGACGGGTCGGCCGCTTCAACGCCACCAGCGTCAAGATGATGCAGGACGGCATCGCCGAGAACTTCACCGCCGGCATGCTGGAGCCCTACCTCGACGGCTGCGGCTGCGCCACCAACAACTCCGGCCTCAGCTTCATCGACCCGAAGGTGCTCACCGCGGCCGTGGCCCTGCTCGACCGCGCGGGCTTCCAGATCCACTTCCACGCACTCGGCGACCGGGCCGTGCGCGAGGTGCTCGACGCCCTCGCCGAAGCCCGCGAGGCCAACGGGACCAACGACAACCGCCACCACCTCGCCCACCTCCAGGTCGTCCACCCGGACGACATCGCCCGCTTCGCGAGCCTGGACGCGGCCGCCAACATCCAGGCCCTGTGGGCCGCCCACGAACCGCAGATGGACGAGCTCACGATCCCCTTCCTCGGACCGGAACGGGCCCGCCTCCAGTACCCGTTCGGCGACCTCCAGCGCGCCGGAGCCCGCCTCGTCGCGGGCAGCGACTGGTCGGTCAGCAGCCCCAACCCGCTGTGGGGCATCCACGTCGCCGTCAACCGCTCCGTACCCGACGAGGCCCCCAATGCCGCCGAGACCTTCGAACCGGCGCCGCCGTTCTTCCCCGAGCAGGCGCTCACCCTCTCCCAGGCGCTCACCGCCTACACCGCCGGCAGCGCGTGGGTGAACCACCTCGACGAGGTCAGCGGCACCGTCGAGGAGGGCAAGTACGCGGACCTCGTCGTCCTCGACCGCGACCCCTTCGCGCACCCCCCGCTGGAGATCGCCGACACCCGCGTGCTGCGCACGTACATCGACGGCGAACTGGTCTTCGCCGCCACCGACTGAGCGACGGCCACCCCGGTACGGCCCTCGTACAGCCCCCGCACCAGCCCCCGCACCGCCCCGCACCGTCACCCGCACAGCCACCGGCCGGGCCGCCACCGGCCGAGCGTCACCCACCCCACCGAGCTCATCCCTCAGGGAGTCAGACGATGTCACCCACCCGATCGGGATCCCCGCTGCGCCCCGGCCGCCGCACCCGCCGCCTCCGCAACGGCGCCGCCGCCGCCCTCGCCTCGGCCGCCCTGCTCGTCACGAGCGCCTGCACCGGCGCCGCCCCCGGCAAGGACGCGGACCGGACCACCGCGTACAAGATCACGGACAGGACGCCCGCCGCCACCGGGAACCTGGACTCCTTCACCTGGTCCGTCTACGCGGAGCCGACCACCATCGACTACGCCTACTCCTTCGACTTCCCGCCCAACCAGATCCTCTCCAACGTCTGCGAGAGCCTGCTGCGCTGGAACCCCGACCTGACGACCTCCCCGGGGCTCGCGGCCTCGTACACCAACCCCACCCCCACCACCTGGGTCTACCAGATCCGCCCCGGCGTGCACTTCCACGACGGGACGGCGCTCACCGCCGACGACGTCGTCGCCTCCCTGAGCCGCAACCTCGACCCGGCGACCGCCAGCGTCTGGGCGAACCAGTACAAGAACGTCAAGTCCATAGACAAGACCGGCCCGATGGAAGTCACCGTCACGCTGACCAAGCCGGACTCCACCTTCAACAAGTACCTGGCCGCCGGACCCGGCACCGTGGAGTCGGCCGCCACGCTGGCCAAGTCCGGGAAGGACTACGGCAGTCCGCAGACCGGCGTGAACTGCACCGGCCCCTTCTCCTTCGGCTCCTGGACCTCCGGCCAGTCCCTCACCCTCAAGCGGTTCGACGGGTACTGGAACCAGGAGCTGAAGGCCAAGTCCGGCGAGGTGAAGTTCGTCTTCCTCGCCGACGCCACCACCCGCGTCAACGCCTTCCAGAGCGGAGAGGTCGACGGCGGCTGGATGGTCCCGCCCAACGCCTACGCCCAACTCGGCTCCACCCAGGCCGGGAAGCTCTACTTCGGCCGCAACACCACCGTCGCCGACGAGGTGGTCGCCAACCTCAAGGGCCCCCTCGGCAACCCCAAGGTCCGCCAGGCCCTCCTCATGGCCACCGACCGCAAGGGCATCGTCAAGGCCGGCGCCGGCGGGGTCGGCGAGGTCTCCGACTCGCTCGTCACCGACAACCTGTGGGCCGACGCGCCCCCCGCGACCCGCGAAGCGCTCCTGAAGGACCTGCCGAAGTACCCGTACGACCCGGCCAAGGCCAAGGCGCTCGCCGCCGAGGCCGGAGTGAACGGCCAGGAGATCGTGATCGCGACCAGCCCGCTGGACTCGCAGACCACGATCATCACCCAGGCCGTCGCCCAGGCCGCCACCGCCATCGGACTGAAGCCGCGGATCGACTCCCTCTCCGCGGAGAAGTACACCACCCTCTTCACCGACCCCGCGGCCCGCGAGGGCATCGACCTCTTCCTCACCTTCTGGTACACGTCCATCACCGACCCGCTGGACATGTTCGCCTCGCTGGAGACCGGAGCCTTCAGCAACTACGGCAACTGGTCCGACCCGGCCTTCGACGCCGCCGTCGAGAAGGCCGTCGGGGCCTACGACCCCGCCGAGCACGCGGCCGCCAACGCCGAGGCACAGAAGGTGGCCTCGCGCGAACTGCCCTGGCTGCCCCTCTACACCCTCCCCGTCAGCGTCTTCATGGGCAAGAAGATCACCGGCGTCCAGCCCTCCATCGCCTACCTCTACTACCCGTGGGCGGCCGAGATCGGAGCCAAGGGATGACGGCCGCGGCGACGCCCGCGGCGACGCCCGGGGCGACAGCCGGGGCGAAGGCCGCGACGGCCCGCGCCGTACGGGTCCTGCGCCGCCTGGCCGGAATGGCGGCGACCCTGCTCGTCACCTCCTTCCTCGTCTTCTCCTCCCTCTTCCTCGCCCCCGGCGACCCGGCGAGCTTCCTCATCAAGGGGCGCAGCCCCAGCCCCGAGGACCTCGCCGCCCTGCGCAGCCAGTACGGCTTCGACGAACCCTTCCTGGTCCGGTACTGGAACTGGCTCGAAGGGGTGCTGCACGGCGACTTCGGCCGCTCCTACCTCTTCCACCAGGACGTCTCCTCCGTCATCTGGTCGCGCCTGCCCTCCTCCATGCTGCTGATCGCCGTATCCGGCCTGATGATCGCCGTGTTCGGCATCGGCTCCGGCATCATCGGCGCGCTGCGCCGGGGTTCGCGCACCGACCGCTCCCTGATGCTGCTCGTCACCGTGGGCGCCGCCGCACCCGCCTTCGTCGCCGCCCTGCTGCTCAGGTCGGTGTTCGGAGTGCAGCTGGGCTGGTTCCCCACCATCGGCAACGGCGAAGGCCTCATGGACCGGCTGCACCACGTGATCCTCCCGGCGGCCGCCCTGTCCGTCACCTTCACCGCCCTGGTGACCCGGGTGACCCGCTCGGCCATGCTCGACGAACTGGGCCGCGACCACGTGGAGGTGGCGCTGAGCCGCGGAGCGCCACGGCGCACCGTCATCCGGCGCCACGTGCTGCGCAACGCGCTCGGACCGATCGTCACCGTCTCCGCCCTCCTCGTCTCCGGCATGCTGGTCAGCACCGCGATCGTCGAGACCGCCTTCGGAATGTCCGGCGTGGGCTCCCTGCTGGTGCAGTCCGTCGACCAGCTCGACTTCCAGGTCGTCCAGGCCATCGTGCTGCTGGTGGTCGCCGCGTTCGTCGTCGTCAACGCCCTCGTGGACCTGGTCCAGCCACTGATCGATCCGCGCACGGCCGCGGCGGGGAGCGCCCGATGAGCACCCTTCCCGAAGCGGGCGCCACGACCCGTACCCCGAGCACTTCCCGTACCCCGAGCACTCCCCGCCCCCCGTCCACCCCCCGTACCCGGCGCGACCCGCTCGCCCGGCTGCGCCGCCTCGGCGGCAGCCGCCTCCAGCGGACCTGCCTGACGCTCCTCGTCCTCTTCGTGCTCATCGCCCTGCTCGGACCCTGGATCGCCCCGTACGACCCCACCTTCGGACAGCTCGGCGACACCCTCCTGGGGCCGAGCGCCCAGCACTGGCTGGGCACCGACCAGGGCGGCCACGACACCCTCTCGGCGCTGCTCGTCGGCACCCGCACCAGCCTGGCCGGACCGCTCGCCGTCGTCCTGTTCTCCACCGTCCTCGGCGTCGCCGTCGGCCTGTTCACCGCCTGGCGCGGAGGCTGGATCGACACCGCCGTCGGCCGGGTCCTCGACGTCATGTTCGCCTTCCCCGCACTGCTCCTCGCGATCCTCGCGGTGGCCCTGTTCGGCAAGGGGATGACGGCCCCGGTGATCGCCATGGCCCTCGCCTACATGCCGTACACCGCACGCCTCGTACGGGGCCTGGCCGTCCGGGAGAAGTCCCGGCCCTACGTCGCCGCCTACCAGGTGCAGGGCCACTCGCCCCTGTACGTCACCGTCCGCAGACTGCTGCCCAACATCGCCCCGACCCTGCTCGCCCAGTCGACGGTGAACTTCGGCTACGCGCTCCTCGACCTCGCCGCCCTCTCCTTCCTCGGACTCGGCGTCCAGCCGCCCACCCCCGACTGGGGAGCCATGATCAACCAGGGGCAGGCCGCCGTCCTGCAGGGGCAGCCGCTCTCCGCGATCGCACCGGCCGTGGCGGTCGTCCTGGTCGTCGTCGCCTTCAACGTAGTCGGGGAAGACCTCGGCGACCGGCTCGCGGGGAGGGACTCCCGATGACACTGCTCCACTACGAAGACCTGCGCGTCACCCTCCCCGCGATGGCCCGCCCCCTCCTCGACGGCGTCAGCCTCACCGTCGCGGCCGGCGAGGTCGTCGCCCTGGTCGGCGAATCCGGCTCGGGCAAGTCCGTCACCGCCCGCGCCGCCCTCGGCCTGTTCCCGCAGGGCGCCGAGATCGGCGGCCGGGTCCGGGTGGCGGGCACCGACCTGGTCGGCGCCGCCCCCGAGCAGCTGCGCGAGGTGCGCACCAACCAGGCGGCGATGATCTACCAGGACCCGCGGGCCGCCATCAACCCGGTGCGCCGCGTCGGGGACTTCCTCACCGAACCGCTGCGGCTCGTACACGGCTGGTCCAAGGCCCGGGCGAACGTCAGGGCCGCCGAACTGCTCGACGCGGTCGGCCTGCCCGATCCCGTCCGCCACCTGAACCAGTTCCCGCACGAGCTCTCCGGCGGCATGCTCCAGCGCGTGGTCATCGCCGCCGCCCTCACCGCCGAGCCCCGGCTCCTGCTCTGCGACGAGCCGACCACCGCCCTCGACGTCAGCACCCAGGCCGAGATCCTGGCCGTCCTCGGCCGGCTCCAGCGCGAACGCGGACTCGGACTCCTCCTCATCACCCACGACATCGAGCTCGCCGCCTCCGTCAGCGACCGGATCTACGTCATGTACGCGGGCCGGATCGTCGAAACGGCGCCCGTGGCGGAACTCTTCGCCTCCCCACGGCACCCCTACACGGCGGGCCTCCTCGGCTCCTCCCCACCGCTCGAAGGCCCCCTCGGCCGCCTCACCCCCATCCCCGGCGCCCCCATGGGCCTGCTGGAGTCGGCCCCCGGCTGTGCCTTCGCACCCCGCTGCCGGTTCGCCGAACCGGGCCGCTGCGACCAGTCCCCGCCGCAGCTCCTGCGGCACGGCCCGGCCGAGGTCGCCTGCCACCGGGCCGCCGAACTCATGCCCGACCCCACCCCCGCGTCGGAGGAGGACCGTTGACCACAGAGTCCGGCACGAACACCGAGTCCGGCAGGAACACCGAGTCCGGCACGGACACCGCCCCGGAACTGCTCCGGGTGACCGGACTGCGAAAGACCTACCGGACCGGCGGGACGGAGGTCGTCGCCGTCGACGACCTGTCGTTCTCCGTGCGGGCCGGCGGTGCGCTCGGCATCGTGGGGGAGTCCGGTTCGGGCAAGACCACCACGGCCCGGATGCTGATCGGCCTGGAACGCCCCGACGCGGGCGAGATCCTGGTCCAGGGCCGGCCGCTGGCGGCCTCCGTACGGGGGAGGCCGGCCCGGCTGGCCCGCGCCAAGGCGGTCCAGATCGTCTTCCAGGACCCCTACCTCTCCCTGGACGCGCGGCTGAGCATCGGGGAGACGGTCGACGGTGTGCTCCGGCTGCACGGGATGTCCGACCGGACGGCCCGGGCCGCACGGGTACGGGAGCTGCTCGCCCAGGTCGGCCTCGGCGACCGGGAGGCGGCCGCCCTGCCCCGCCGGCTCTCCGGCGGGCAGCGCCAGCGCGCCGCGATCGCCCGGGCGCTGGCCGTGGAACCGGCCGTCCTGGTGCTCGACGAAGCGGTGTCCGCCCTGGACGTCTCCGTCCAGGCGCAGGTGCTCAACCTGCTCTCCGACATCCGGCGCGACACCGGGATCGGCCTGGTCTTCGTCAGCCACGACCTGGCCGTCGTCCGCTACGTCTGCGAGGAGGCGCTGGTCATGTACCGGGGCCGCACGATGGAACACCGCCCGGTCGACGAGCTCCTCACCGACCCCCGCCACCCCTACACCCGGCTGCTGCTGGCCTCCGTACCCCGTCCGGGCTGGGATCCCGACTCGATCAGCCGGCGCCGCCGCGAGCTGGACCCCCTCACGGCGGAGGCAGCGGCGGGGGCGTGAGACCGGGCGGGTCCGTACGGACCCGGACCCCGCCACGGTCGCCGGACCCGCCACGGTCGCCGGACCCGCCACGGTCGCCGGACCCGCCACGGTCGCCCGGGAGCCGGACGCACCGGCTGCTCCGGGCGGCCGGGCGATCATGGCCGGATCCGCCCTGGCGCACCCCGGAACGCATGGCGGAAGATCCCTCAGCGGGCACCGCCCGTGGCTTACGATCGCCGCGGACGGTCCCGTTCCGTGATCGCCGCTCGACCCGCACTCGTGGAGGTCCACCGTGTTCCGGACGGCCAGAGGAAACCGCAAGCGCCCCGGCAGCTTCCGAATCCGCGGCGCCGCCGCGGCCGCGGCGGCGGGTGTGTTCCTCGTCGCGGGATGCTCCTCGGGCGGTGACGGCCCGAGCGAGGCGGCCGGCGGCGTGCCCGTGGTGGAGAAGGGCAAACTGACGACCTGCACGCACCTGCCCTATCCGCCGTTCCAGTTCGAGAAGGACGGCAAGGTCGTCGGCTTCGACGTGGCCCTGGTCGACCTCGTGGCGGGCAAGCTCCAGGTCGAGCAGAAGGTCCTCGACACCCCCTTCGAGAACTTCAAGACCGGAGCCTTCCTGAACTCCGGCGAGTGCGACCTCGCGGCCGCCGGCATGACGATCACCGACGAGCGCAAGAAGAACGTCGACTTCTCCGTCCCCTACTTCGACGCCACCCAGGCGCTGCTCGCCACCAAGAAGAGCGGCGTGACCTCGCTCGCCGACCTCAAGGCGAAGTCGAAGAAGCTGGGTGCGCAGGCCGAGACCACCGGCGAGAGCTACGCCAAGGCCCAGGGCTTCGACCCCGTCGCCTTCGAGAGCTCGGACGCGGTCATCAACGGCCTGCGCACCGGCCAGGTGGACGCGGTCGTCATCGACTACCCCGTGGTCCAGGGCTGGCTCAAGGACCCCAAGAACGCGGCCGAGTTCACCCTCGGCCAGAACATCGAGACCGGTGAGCAGTACGGCTTCTCGGTGAAGAAGGGCAACACCGCCCTCCTCGCCGCCATCGACAAGGCGATCACCGAGGCCAAGGCCGACGGCACCTACAAGAAGCTCTACGAGCAGTGGATCGGCCCGCTGCCCCAGACCACCCCGTGACCTCCCGGCTGACCCGGCGCCAGCGCCGCCGGGTCTCGCAGGGACTGCAGTACGCGCTCTTCGCCGCGGTGCTGGTCCTGATCGCCGTCTCCGCGGACTGGGGGAGACTGCAGAACCAGTTCGCCCAGAAGGACCTGGCGCTGCGGCTCTTCCCCGACATCATCACCACGGCCCTGCGCAACACGGTGATCTACACGACGTCCGGGTTCCTCCTCGGCCTGGTCCTCGGTCTGGTCATCGCCATGATGCGGCTCTCCTCCGTGGCCCCGTACCGGTGGGTCGCGAGCGTCTACATCGAGCTGTTCCGGGGGCTCCCGGCCCTGCTGATCTTCATCTTCGTGGGCGTGGCGGTTCCCCTGGCCTTCCCCGGTACGGAGATCCCGGGCGGCACGTACGGCAAGGTCGCGATCGGGCTGGGACTGGTGGCCGCCGCCTACATGGCGGAGACGATCCGGGCCGGCATCCAGGCGGTGCCCAAGGGGCAGATGGAGGCCGCCCGTTCGCTGGGCTTCTCGCACGCCCGCGCCATGGTCTCGATCGTCATCCCGCAGGCCTTCCGCATCGTCATCCCGCCCCTCACCAACGAACTCGTCCTGCTGTTCAAGGACTCCTCGCTCGTCCTGTTCCTCGGCGTGACGCTGTCCGAGCGCGAGCTGACGAAATTCGGCCGGGACCTCGCCAGCCAGACCGCCAACTCCACCCCGATCCTGGTCGCGGGCCTGTGCTACCTCCTGGTGACCGTGCCGCTGAGCTTCGTGGTGCGCCGCCTGGAGGCCCGCGCGGACAAGGCCGCGTGAGGAAGACATGCGACAGGAGGCCCCAGCGGTGGACACCACGGCCACGGACGGACCGGAGATCGAGATCCGGGGACTGCACAAGTCCTTCGGCGCCAACCACGTCCTGCGCGGCATCGACCTCGACATCGCCCGGGGCGAGGTGGTGTGCGTCATCGGCCCCTCCGGCTCGGGCAAGTCGACGCTGCTGCGCTGTGTGAACCTCCTCGAAGAGCCCAGCGAGGGACGGGTCTTCGTCGGCGGCACCGAACTCACCGACCCGGACGTCGACATCGACGCCGCACGCCGCCGCATCGGGATGGTCTTCCAGCAGTTCAACCTCTTCCCGCACGTGAGCGTGCGCGACAACCTCACCCTGCCGCAGCGCCGCGTCCTGGGCCGGGGCAGGGCCGAGGCCGAGGCCGTGGCCCGGAAGAACCTCGAACGCGTCGGCCTCTCCGACAAGTCCGATGCGTACCCCGCCCAGTTGTCCGGCGGCCAGCAGCAGCGGGTGGCGATCGCCAGGGCCCTGTCGATGGGCCCGGAGGTGATGCTCTTCGACGAGCCGACCTCGGCGCTGGACCCCGAACTCGTCGGCGAGGTACTGGCGGTGATGCGGGTCCTGGCGGGCGAGGGCATGACGATGATGGTCGTCACCCACGAGATGAGCTTCGCCCGCGAGGTCGCGGACCGGGTGGTGTTCATGGACGGCGGAGTGATCGTCGAGCAGGGACCGGCGGCCCAGGTGGTCGGCGCTCCCCTGCACGAGCGCACCAGGGGCTTCCTCAACCGGATCCTGGACCCGGCCGCGACCGAGGCACCGGGCCCACCCGATCCGCCGCGTTGATCATGGGGCAGGATGGCACCCCGTTCCGCATCGTACGCATGCGCGAACGGGGCCCCATGTGCGACGAACTGACAGGTGACAAGGTGACCACACCCCTCATCCGGCGGCCCGCAGGGCCAGCCTCGGCTTCCCCGGTCCGGCAAGGGGCGGAGGACGTCCGTTGACCCGGGAACTCGTCCTGCACGACTGGCTGGTCGCCGGCATCGCCCTCGCGGCGGGCGCCCTGGCCGGGCTGCTCCTGCGCGCCCTCGTGCGCTGGCTGGCCAAGCACGCCCTCAGGACCCGGTGGAGCGGAGACGACATCATCGTCGACGCACTGCGCACCCTCGCACCGGCGGCGGCCGTCATCGCGGGCACCGCCGTGGCCGCCTCGACGCTGCCCCTCGGACCGCGCGCCTCCGGGTGGGTGAACCACTCGCTGACCGCGCTGCTCATCCTCGTGGCCACGATCGGCGCGGCCCGCGTCGTCGCCGGGCTCGTCCAGTCCGTGGCCCAGGCCCGGACCGGAGTGGCCGGATCGGCCACCATATTCGTCAACATCACGCGCGTCCTGGTCCTCGCGATGGGGCTGCTCGTCGCCCTCGAAACCGTGGGGGTGTCCATCGCGCCCCTGCTCACCGCCCTCGGCGTGGGTGGTCTCGCGGTCGCCCTGGCGCTTCAGGACACCCTCGCCAACCTCTTCGCGGGCGTGCACATCCTCGCCTCGAAGACCGTGCAGCCCGGCGACTACATCCGCCTGACGAGCGGCGAGGAGGGGTACGTCGTCGACATCAACTGGCGCAACACCGTGGTCCGCAACCTGTCCAACAACCTGGTGATCATCCCCAACGGACGTCTCGCGCGCACGAACATGACCAACTTCACCCAGCCCGAACAGCAGTTGTCGATCCTGGTCCAGGTCGGAGTGGGCTACGAGAGCGACCTGGAGCACGTCGAGCGGGTGACCCTGGACGTGGTCGACGGGGTGATGGCGGACATCAACGGCGCGGTCCCCGACCACGAAGGGGCCGTACGGTTCCACACCTTCGCGGACTCCAGGATCAACTTCACGGTGATCCTCGGCGTCGGCGAGTTCAGCGACCAGTACCGGATCAAGCACGAGTTCATCAAGCGGCTGCACGCCCGGTTCCGGGCGGAGGGCATCTCGATCCCCGCCCCCACGCGGACGGTGGCGCTCCGGCAGCAGGAGGACCTCCGGTCCGCGCCGCTCGCCGGGGCCCCGCTGCCGGCGCCCCTGCCGCAGCAGCGCGAGGCTCCCGTCGCGGTCCTGGCGGACGGCGTGCGGTAGCGGGGGACACCGGCCGAGGGCGGCGCGGAGGCGGGTCATAAGCTGACCGCCCGGGGCCCGCGCCCCGCCGTCGCCCGCACAGCGCCGCCCATCGAAAGGACCTGTCATGAGTGAGAAGGCCCGCAAGCTCTTCGACGCGCTCGACCTGAACAGCGACGGGGTGCTGACCAGGGTCGAGGTGATCACGGCCCTGCGCAGCAAGGGCCCCACGCTCGCCGCCCAGGGGGACCTGCCCTTCTGGGCCGTGGGCGACGTGGACACCTCCTCGGCCCTCTTCGACCGGGCGAACGCGGACGGCGACGACGTGCTGAGCTTCGAGGAGTTCGAGCGCGAGGTCGACCGCCGCTTCGGCTGGTAGCCGCGAGCGGGGCCCGGACCGTGACCGGTCCGGGCCCCGCTCAGGGCTCGCTCAGGCGCGGATCCCGTCGCAGGCGATCCGCAGGTGCCGGGGCCCGCGCAGGACCGCGTTCTGCCGGTAGGGCGGCGGATCCTCCAGCAGCCGCGGGTTCTCCAGCCGCCGGGCCAGCTCGCTCAGCGCCAGCTGGGCCTCCAGCCGGGCCAGCGGGGCGCCGAAGCAGCTGTGGATGCCGCTGCCCAGCCCCAGGTGCTGGATGTCCTTGCGGTACGGGTCGAAGCGGTCCGGGTTCTCGAAGCGGTTCGGGTCCCGGTTGCCGGAGGCCAGGATCAGCCACATCGAGGACCCCTTCGGGATGGTGATCCCGCCGACCTCGATGTCCACCAACGGGGTGCGCTGCGGCAGCAGTTGGACCGGGGGCTCGAACCGCAGCAGCTCCTCCACCAGCGGCACCGCGAGCCCGGGCTCCTGCCGCAGGTGCGCCAGCACGTCCGGGTTGCGCAGCAGGGTCAGCATCCCGTTGGTGATCAGGTTGACCGTGGTCTCGTGGCCGGCGATCAGCAGCAGGGCCGCCGTGCTCAGCAGCTCCATCGTGGACATGGACTCGTCCGGGCCGTGCCCCACGGCCAGCTGGGAGAGCATGTCCTCGCCGGGATCCTTGCGGCGCTGCTCGATCAGCCCGGCCAGGTACATGCCCAGCTCCATGCGGGAGTCGTGGGTCTTGCGCTGCCGCTCGGCCGGATCGGCGTCCGGATCGGGGTCCAGGCTGGCGGCGAGCGTGTCGGCCCACACGTGGAACTTGGGCTCGTCCTCGCGCGGTACGCCGAGCAGCTGGCAGATCATCGTCACCGGGAACGGGTACGCGAACTGGTCGACCAGGTCGATGTCCTCCGTGTCCCCGAGGTTGTCGATGAGACCGGTGACGATGTCCTGCAGCCCCCCGCGCATCCCGTCCACGCGGTGCGGGGAGTGCGGCGGCCCGAAGGGCCGGTTGGTCATCCGGCGCAGCCGGTCGTGCTCCGGCGGGTCCAGCTTCAGGAAGCTCGGCGGCAGCGCCGTCTCCTCCGCCTCCCCGCCCTCGGCCAGCGGGTCCCCGGCCGTGGCGGCCAGGTTGCGGGCGTCGGAGCTGAGCCGCGGATCGTGCAGCAGGCTCTGGATGTCGTAGTAGGTGCTGATGACGTAGGGGCCGGTCCCGTCGTGGAAGACGGGGGTCTTGCGCAGCTCCTCGTACAGCGGGTACGGGTTCGCGCGGCTGGAATAGTCCAGGATCTGGCTCAGGATGCCGTGGGCCATGGGGGTCCTCCGGGAACGTGCGGGTCAGTGCCCGGCGGGGGTGAAGGTGGCGATCCGGCGGTCTGCCGGCGAGTACCCGCTGAGGGTGATGGTCGGGCCGTGCGTGGGCACCGAGGGGTCCGGGAAGTCGGCCGGGATCGGCCGCTGCCCGTCGGGGCGGCGGTCCACCGTGGTGAACGGGGGCGGGAACGGCGCCGTGCTCTCGATCTGCTTCTCGTAGAACTGCAGCCAGCGCCCGTTGTCGAAGGTGACGGCCCCGATGACCCGGCCCTGGTAGCCGTAGACCCCGGTGAACCGGCGCTCGGACCGGGACCCCTGGGTGATCATGATCTCGGTGCCCATCGAGGGAACGCCGACGGACTTGATGTTCACGCCGAACTGGGAGGACCAGAACGCCGGCACCCACAGGTGCGGCCGGCGGTCGGTGCTCTCGCTCATCATGTTGTGGGCGGCGGTCTCGGCCTGCGCCACGGCGTTGCCCCAGTGCTCCAGGGAGAGGAACTGGTACCCGAACAGCGCGTGCGGGGAGCGGGCCACGTCGCCCGCCACGTAGATGTCGTCGGTGACGATGCCGCGCAGGTCGAAGGCCCGGCAGCCGGCGTCGCAGGCGATGCCGCGCGGACCCGCGCCGAGGCCGGAGCCCAGCAGCCACTCGGTGTTGCGCTGGGCGCCGAGCCCGACGACCACCACGTCGCATTCCAGCGTGGTGCCGTCGGAGAGGTGCGCGGCGCGCACCCGGCCCGTGGAGTCGCCCTCCAGGGCGGTCACCGAGATCCCGGTCCGCAGGTCCACGCCGTTCTCCCGCTGGAGCTCGGCGGCCACGGCCCCGATCACCCCGCCGAGGGCGCCGACCAGGGGGCCGTTGCCGCGTTCGGCGACGGTGACCTCCAGCCCGCGTTCGCGGCAGGCCGAGGCGATCTCGGAGCCGGTGAACCCGGCGCCGATGATCAGGACCCGGCGCGGTCCGGCGGCCAGGGCGCGGGCCAGGCCCGCCCCGTCCTCGCGGGTGCGCAGGGTGAAGACCCCGGTGAGCTCACCCTCGGCCTCGTTCGGCCAGGGCCGGGCCCGGACCCCGGTGGCGATCAGGAGCCGGTCGTACGGAACCTCCTCGCCGTCGGCGAGCTTGACCGTACGGGCCGCCATGTCGAGCCCGGTGGCCGCGACGCCGAGGCGCCATTCGGCGTCGATGTCGCGCCGCCGGGGGAGCAGGGTGCGCTCGGCGTCGGCCTTGCCCAGCAGCACCTGCTTGGACAGCGGCGGCCGGTCGTACGGCTCGTGGGGCTCGTCGCCGATCATGGTCAGGGTGCCGGCGAAGCCCTTTTCCCGGATGACCTCGGCGGCGCGCAGGCCGGCCAGTGAGGCGCCGACGACCACGATGCGGCCGGAGCGCTTGAGCTGGTCCAGGGCGGTGTCAGCCATCGGAGGCCTTCCCTCCGGAGCGGGCGGGGGCCGGGGCGGGGGCGGCCAGGTCCAGATCGTCCACGAGGATCGCCTGCACGGGGCAGGCGGCCGCGGCCTGGGCCACGCGCTCGCGCTGGGCGTCCTCGGCCTGCGGATCGTAGAGCAGCCCTTCGTCCCCGTGCATCGCGAAGACGTTGGGGGCGAGGAAGGCGCACTGCGCGTATCCCTGGCACCGGTTGAGATCGACGACGAGCCTCAGCAAGGTGTGTCCTTTCGGTGCCCCCCTGGGCCTACCCGCACCAGCGTGCGCGCGATGGCGCTAAGGAGCGCGTCAGGTACCGCCATCGGAGTGGTTCGCGGTCGCCCTCAGGAGGCGGGCCGGCGACCCCGCCCCGACCGCAGGATGTACAGGCTCACGAGCAGGGCCCAGGCCGGGAAGACCAGCTCGGACCAGGGCACGGAGGAGCCCGCCACCAGCAGCACCAGGCCTACGAGGTACCCGGTCACGGCCAGCGGGCGCGGGAAGACCCCGAGCCGGCGGCCGATCGTGGAGGTCGCGAACACGAACACGGCGGCCATCCGCATCCCGTAGGTGGTCAGCAGCGTGTAGGCGAAGTGGCGGCCGAACTCCTGGGGCGCATCGGCGTCCAGCACCGTCCCCGCGGCCGCGGCGGCGCCGAAGAGGCTGGCGACGAAGATCAGCCCGCTGCCCAGGAAGACGGTGGTGACGAACCGGTCCTCCGCTTCGCCGGAGTGCTCCCGCAGCGCACCCATGAACCACAGGAAGGCGATGCCCGCGAAGGGGACGAGCTCCAGCGCGGTGGTCACCGCGTCCCGCTGCCCCGAAGTGACCTTGAGGTCGGCGGCGCCGCCCCCCTCCGGCAGCCCGATCCGGGCCAGCACGATCGCCGCCGCCATGAGGACGGCGAAGAGGACCCCCGCGAGCCCCGCGGCCCTGGGAGTGCTCAGGCTCTGTCCCGGGGGCGTCCCCGGTGCTTCTGGTCTCATTCGTCCAGCAAGCCCGGGGTACGGCCGTGGTGCCAGCGGGGCCGCGCGCCCGGGTGACACGGGGCCCGGGCCGCGGACCCCGGAGCCGCATGTAAGAGATTATTGACACGAGGTATGGATTCTTTTACCTTCGTGATGTCAAAGTTCTTTTACATGGGAGCGGGTGCGGGTCGTGGCCTTCGAAGAGAAGCGCGCATGGATCATGGGGGTGGTCGCGGTCGTCGGATACGCGGTCTACCTGGCCCTCGTCCTGGGCCGGTCCGGCGACGGGGTCCCCCTCACGGAGGTCCCGTACGTCACCGCGCTGCTCTGGACGGTCGGCGGCGCCATCGCCGCCGCGATCCTCCTCAACATCGCGGTCGCGGTGGCCAAGCCCGGCGAGGCCGACGTGAAGGACCAGCGGGACAAGGAGATCGGCCGCCTCGGCGAGCACGCCGGGCAGTCCTTCCTCGTCATCGGCGCCGTGGCCGCGCTGATCCTGTCGATGGCCGGCGCGGACCGCTTCTGGATCTCGAACGCCCTCTACCTGGGCTTCGTCCTCTCGGCGGTGCTCGGTTCGGCCGTCAAGCTCGCCGCCTACCGCTGGGGGTTCCAGCCGTGGTGAAGCCGACCGGCATCACGAACCGGATCAGGATCCTGCGCTTCGAGTGCGGGGAGATGACCCAGGCGGAGCTGGCGGAGCGCATCGGGGTGACCCGGCAGACCGTCATCGCCATCGAGAAGGGCCGCTACTCGCCCTCGCTGGAGACGGCCTTCAGGATCGCCCGCGTCTTCGCGGTATCGCTCGAACAGGTCTTCCAGTACGGAAACGACGCAGACGACGCAGACGACGCAGACGAGGAAGGGACGGCGCCGTGAAGGCGATCGCGCAGGACGCGTACGGCAGCAGCGAGGTACTGGAGCTCCGGGACGTCGAAACGCCGGGACCGGGCACGGGAGAGGTGCTCATAGCCGTCCGGGCCGCCGCCCTGGACGCGGGCGTGTGGCACCTCATGACCGGCAAGCCCTACCTGCTGCGGCTCCTCGGATACGGGCTGCGCGCACCCAAGGTGCCCGTACGCGGCCGGGAGGTCTCCGGGCGGATCGAGGCGGTCGGCGAGGGGGTGAGCGCCTTCGCGGTGGGCGACGAGGTGTTCGGGATCTGCGAGGGCTCCTTCGCGCAGTACGCGACCGCCCGCCAGGACAAGCTGGCGCACAGGCCCGCGGGGCTGCCGCTGGCCGAGGCGGCCGCCCTCCCGATCTCCGGCCTCACCGCCCTCCAGGCGCTGCGCGACGCGGGGCGCGTACGGCCGGGGCAGCGGGTCCTGGTCATCGGGGCCGCGGGCGGCGTCGGCACCTTCGCGGTGCAGCTGGCGAAGGCGTACGGGGCGCACGTCACGGGAGTGTGCAGCACCGGGAAGACGGAGCTGGTGCGGGCGCTCGGCGCGGACGAGGTCATCGACTACACCCGCGAGGAGTTCGCGGACGGAGTCCGCCGCTACGACCTCATCCTGGACACCGCGGGCAACCGGCCCCTGTCCCACCTCCGGCGCGCCCTGACCCCGCGCGGAACCCTCGTCATCGTCGGCGGCGAGGGCGGCGGCCCCTTGCTGGGCGGCATGGGCCGGGTCCTGTGGGCGGCGCTGCTGAACCCCTTCGTACGGCACGGCCTGAAGGGGTTCGTCGCCGCCGAACGTCAGGCCGACCTGGAGATCCTGGGACGGCACGTCGACGAAGGCACCCTGTCCCCGGCCGTCCACCTCACCTGCCGGCTCGCCGAGGCCCCGGCCGCCATCGACCGGCTCCACCGGGGCGAGGTGCGCGGCAAGATCCTGATCGTGCCGTGACCCGGCGGCGCGGCTCCCGGCTACTTAGGGTCGTAGTAGCCGAGCAGGTCGACGACCAGATCGGCCGATTCCCAGCCCTGGTTCCAGAAGTCGAGGATCTGCCCCTTCCCGGCCGCCGCCTGGACCAGGTTCGGGACGGTCGTGCCCCGCGTCCAGTTCAGGGCCGAGGAGACGGGCCGCTCCGGCGTGAGGGCGCTTCCTGTCTCGTAGTCCTCCCACTCGTTGGGATCCGCGGCGACCGACAGGAAGCCCGACCCGGCCGTGTTGGTGATCGTGCTGTTCAGCACCACGGCCTCGAGCGAATCCGACCGGCCGAAGACCGGAACCGTAGCGAAAGCGCGTCCCTTCAGTGGTCCACGGGACCGGAACCAGGAGTCCGTGCGGCTGTCGAAGATCCGACGCGGCTCCTCGGGCCTGAAGGCGGCCTGGCTGTCGGGGCTGTAGTAGCCGGCGACGTCGATCACCACATCGGCCGGTTTCCAGCTGCCGTTGCGGACGGTGATCTTCCCGTCGGGACCGATCGGGACGATCACCGCGTTGGCGACGGTCTGACCGGCGGAGAAGTTCACGTTCGACGTGGCCGGTACCGCGTGCCCGCTGGGGTAGGCGGTCAGGTGACCGGACTCCTGCGGGTTCGTGGCGGTCAGGTTGAGAGCAACGGCGGTGGCGCCCTTGGGGACGCCCCTGCGCCCGGCCATCGCGACGTCGAAGGTGCCGTAGCCGGGGACCTGGCCCTTCGGCGTGCCGAGGCCCTCGCGGGTGTCGACGGCACGGACCGGGGACAGCGAGGTGTAGCCGCTGGCCGCTGAGGCCTTGAAGTAGCCGGTGACGTCCGCGATCAGGTCGACGGGCTGCCAGCCGCCGTTGAACATCTGCACGTGTCCGTCACGAACCGGCACGATCACCAGGTTCGGAACCGACTGGCCCGCTACGTAGTTCAGGTTCGAGGTGCGTGCTTCGTGGGGCGTCCGGCCGGGCTGGACCGCGACGTGACCCGCGTCGACGGTGTTGGTGACCGTGACGTTGAGCGCCACGGCGACGACGTCGGCGGGGATCGCGGCGTTGCCCGCGACCTTCAGGGCCACGGACTGGCGACCGCCGACCTTGGCCTTCGCCGCGCCGAGGCCCGAACGGGTGTCCAGCAGTCGGGTGGGCGCGTGCGGGGTGTATTCGGTACCGTCCGTGACGGTCTTGACCGTCTGCACGGCCTGTGCGCCGGTCGTGGTGTCCGTCGCCGTGACCGTGACGGTGTACGCGCCGACCTCGGCGTACGTGTGGTACTCCCAGGTGGCGTCGAGGCCGGCGGAAGGCGCCTTGGTGGTGGTCCCGTCGCCCCAGTCGTAGACGAGCTCGTACGAGCGGAGCCGGTCCAGGGTCTGGACGATCACCTGAACGCGGTGCGCGGTGATGGGGGCGGCGAACAGGGAGATCTCGAAGTCCGAATTCTTCGGGCCGGCCTCCGTCCGGGTGTCGCCGGCCGGCGCGTCGTCCGCGCGGGCAGCCGGGGTGACGGGATCTGCTGCGTGAGCCGTGCCGGGCACGAGCCCGACGGAGGCCGCCACCAAGGCGGCGGAGAGGATGAATCGGTGATGGCGCATGGGCCCCCCATTGCGTGTCGTGCTTCGTGTGACGTGCAGCGCCGCCACCCCGGGAACGGCCCGACGGCCGGTCCCGGAGCGGCGGCGCACGCAGATCAGTTGGTCTCGTAGTAGCCGAAGATGTCGACGATCAGGTCCGTGGGTTCCCACCCCTGGTTCCAGAAGTCGACGATGCCGTTGGTTCCCGAGCCCGCCTGCGCGAGGTTCGGGACGGTTGCGGCCTTGGTCCAGTTCAAGGTCGAGGAGACGGGCCTCTCGGGCCAGACGTTGGTGCCGTTCTCGTAGTCCGCCTCCGAGTTCGGGTCCGGAGCGACGGAGAGGAAACCGGCGCCGCGCGTGTTGGTGACCGTGGTGTTCAGGACGTAGCCGGAGATGCCGGGCTCGTCCGGGGAGAACGGGAAGGCGTAGTACCCCCGTGCGGGGACCGGGCCGTCGGAGTTCGCGGCACGGGTGTCGACGGCACGGCCCGGCTCGTCGAGCGTCATGAGGGAACCGGAGCTGTCCGTGCTGTAGTTGCCGACCATGTCGACGACGACGTCGGCGGGCTGCCAGGATCCGTTGCGGATGGTCACCGAGCCGTCGGCGGCGACCGGGACGATCACCGAGTTGGCGATCGTCTGCCCGCCGAGGAAGTTCAGGTTCGAGGTCGTGGGCGCCGGCTGGTCGCCCGGGTAGGCCGTCAGGTGACCGGCGTCGCGCGGGTTGGTGACGGTCACGTTGAGCGCGACGGCCGTGTACAGACCCCGCGGGAACTGGATCGTGAAGGATCCCTGGCCCGCCACCTGGCCCCGCTTGCCGCCCCGCCCCAGGCCCTCGCGGGTGTCGACGATGCGCACGGGAGCGCTCGGCGTGTAGCCACTGGCCTGCGTCCGGCTGAAGTAGCCGGTGACGTCCGCGATCAGGTCGATCGAGTCCCAGCCCCCGTTGTACAGCTCCACGAAGCCGTCCTTGCCGACCGGAACGATCACCAGGTTCGGCACCGTCTGGCCGGGGGCGAAGTTGAGGTTCGACGTGGCCGGCCGCTCGCGGCCCGAGGCGAAGGCGATCACGTGGCCGCCGCTGCGGGCATTGGTGACGGTCACGTTCAGGGCCACCGCGGTGACCCCGGCCGGGATCTTGCCGTTGCCGGCCACCTTCACGCGGACGCTCTTGTACGCGGGCACCTTGGCCGCGCCGCCACCGATGGCGTTGCGGGTGTCCAGCAGGCGGGTCGGCCCGTACGGGGTGAAATCCGAGCCCACGGCCAGGAGCGGCAGCTCGTTGACGATCTGGGCCTGGTTCACGGGGTCGCTCACCGAGACCTTGACCTGGTGCTCACCGGCCTCCGCGTAGACGTGCTCGGTGGTCAGGACCTCGTCGCCGAAAGCGTCGGCCCGGTCGGAGGTCCCGTCGCCCCAGTCGATGACGACGTTGAGCGAGACGTCCGCGCTCCCGATGGTGGTGACCAGCCGGAACCCGTGCGCCGAGGTGGCCTCGGCACCCAGGACGAGTGACAGGCCCGGGTTCCCGTCGGCGCCCTGCGGAGCCGAGGCCTTGGCCCCGGAGCCGCGCAGCGTCGACCGCACCGCCTTGCCGGCCGGACTGGCGAACTTCTGGGCTTCGGCCCGCCCTGCCTTCTTCACATCGAAGCCCGGCTGGATCAGCCCCTGGACGCCCGGCGGCACCGGATCGGCGGCGTTCGCCGAACCCGGTACGAAACCCACACCGGCCGCGGCGATGGCGACGGCTGACACTACGAGTCGGCGATTGCGCACCGGCCCCCCTTTTTTTCTGCTGCTGTCCACGCCTTCGATCTTGTCGGGGGGTTTGACTTGCGACCGGGCTCGGGGGTTGTAGAGATCCGCAGACCAATTTTGCGCTCAGGGGCCGCAGGTGCTCAGGACGCGGAGGAGGAGGCGGAGGGGGAGGCAGAGGGGGAGACGAGTGCAGAGGGGGAGGCGGGGGCAGAGGCGGAAGGTGCGGATGCGGGGCCGGACTCCGCGGGCGTCGTGCCCGTGGACGGGGTCGGTGTGCCGGGCGTGGCCGTGGGGGACTCCGGGGCGCAGACGATCTCGTCGCGCGGAGTGTAGTGCGTACGGAACGTCTCGCGGCCGACCTCGTAGCCGCCCCGGACGAAGACGCGGTCGACGGAGACGTCGAAGCCTTCCAGCGGGGTCTGCGGCTCGCAGGTGGGGCCGGTGACGGTGCGCTTCACCGGCGGGGTGACGTGGGTGCGCGGGCCCTTGGTCGCGCGGACCTCGTCGTACTGCTTCGTGCCGAGCAGGGTGACGGTCACCGAGGTGGGGGTGGAGGTGGCCCGGATGGTCACGGGGTGCCCCGAGTCGTTCTGCCAGCGCAGGTCGAGGGTGCCCCAGGCAACGGTGGCCTCGCGGCCCTCCGGGTAGCGCTCGATGTAGAAGGAGTGCGCCCCGTGCTCCAGCGGCTTCAGGCCCGCGAAGAACATGGCGTTGTACATGGTCGTCGCGACCGCGGAGATCCCGCCGCCGGGGGCCTTCACGTAGCGGCCGTCGTTGATCATGATGCCGTCGACGAAGCCGTTCGCCTCGGTCCGCTCGCCCACCGCCCGGTTGAGGCTCCAGCTGTCGCCCTGCTCGACGACGGCCCCGTTGATCAGTTCCACGGCGCGCGCGATGTTGTGCGTGCGGTAGGGCGCGGCGGGATAGGCGACGGTGAAGGTGGAGAGGACCTGCTGCCCGGCGGGCGCCGGGGCTGCCGCCGGGGCCGCCGAGGTGGGCGCTGCCGTCCGGTCGGGGGCGGGCGTGCCCGTGGCTGCCGCGGAGCCGGCGGTGATGCCGCCGAGGCCGAGGACGGCGGCCGTACCGGCCGATATCAGGGCGATCCGCGTGGTGGCCGTACGGCCGTGGGCGCGTCGCATGTCTCTCCCTGTCGCTTCGGAATCCGAACCACACAAGTCTGGTCCAAATCGGACAAAAAGGGTGAGAAATGTGCCAGGGCTCACGCGGAGGGGTCCCGGCGGCCCGGCCCGCCCACGAAGCCCCACGAAGGCCTACGGAACCGAGCGGATCCTCCTGACCAGCAGCGATCCCGCCAGCGCCAGGGCTCCGGCCAGTGCGTACAGGGCCGTGTACCCGCCGAGGTGGGTGACGACCGGGGCCGCGATCACCGGGGCCAGGACCTGGGGCAGCGCGTTCGCGATGTTGATCACCCCAAGATCCTTGCCCCGGTCCTCGGCGGTCGGCAGCACGTCCGTGAGCAGGGCGAAGTCCACCGCCGTGTACACACCGAAACCCAGGCCCAGGACGAGCGAGGCGACGACCGCGCCGGTCCAGGTCTGCCACACGGCGAGCAGCAGCGTGGCCGCCGCGATGACCAGCCCCGACCGGATGACGTAGGACTTCCGGCGGCCGCTGCGGTCGGAGCGGATGCCGCTGATCACCACCGTGGAGAGCAGGGTGAGGGCGTTGAGCGCCGTGAGGATCAGGACCCCGGTGTCGGCGTCGCCCCGGTAGCGCACCGCGTCGGTCAGGTAGTACAGCAGGTACATCGTGCTGATCGAGTACGAGAGGTTCATCAGGAACCGGGTCAGCCAGGCCCAGCCGAAATCGGGATGGCGGCGCGGGTCGATCCAGAAGCCGGTCAGGAACCCGCGCCGGCGGAAGGCCGGCCGCGCGGCGGGGGCGAGCACCGAATCCCGCCGCATCAGCACGTACGGCACGGCCGCGAGCACCGAGAAGGCCGCACAGGCCAGATAGCCGGCGGTGATTCCGCCCGCGACCGTGGCCAGCGCCGTGCCCACCAGGATCCCGATGACCTGGGAGACGCCGAGCCAGCCGCCGACCAGCCCGCGCTGCCGGGCCGGGACCTGGTCGGGGACGGCCGCGGTGAGAGCGGCGAAGGCGGCGTTGAGGGCGAGCTGCACCAGGCACCAGCCCGCGATCACCACCGCGAGGCTCTGCGCCAGCCCGAGCACCACCAGGCCGGCCGCCCCGCCCGTCACCCCGGCGACCACCCAGGGGATCCGGCGGCCCGCACGCGCCGTCGTACGGTCGGACAGTGCTCCGAAGACGGGATTGGCGACCATCGAGACGGCCGCCCCCAGCCCCGTCACCAGGGCGAGGGTGGAGGCCTTGTGGTCCGGGGTGAGCTGCTCGGCCTGGCGGGCCAGCAGCAGCTGGAGCGGGCCGAACCAGCCGACCCACACCCCGAGGTTGGCCAGGGACAGCGCACTCACCCAGCGGCCGCCGGGCGGGGTGCCGGCCTCCTGCTCCGCCTCGGCCTTCGGCCCGGCGGTCACCTGCCGCTCTTGATCAGGTCGCGGTACCAGGCGTAGGACTCCTTGGGGGTCCGGGCCAGGGTCTCGTAGTCGACGTGGACCAGGCCGAACCGCTGGCGGTAGCCCTCCGCCCATTCGAAGTTGTCCAGGATCGACCAGATGAAGTAGCCGCGGACGTCGGCCCCTTCGGTCATCGCCTCGTGCAGGGCGCGCACGTGACCCTCGTGGTAGGCGATCCGGCGGGCGTCCTCGATCCGGCCCGTGCCCGGGTCCGGCCCGTCCCCGTACGAGCAGCCGTTCTCGGTGATGTACAGCGGCGGCAGCCGGTCGCCGTAGCGCTCGCGCAGGGTGGCGAGCAGTTCGCGCAGCCCGTCCGGGACCACCGGCCAGTCGAAGTCGGTGCGCTCGTACCCCTCGATCTCCCGGAAGCCGAAGGGGAGCCCCGAGGGGATCTCGATCCCGCCGAAGGCGGAGGTGCCCGCCGGGGTGGGGGCGCCGACGAGCATCGGGTTGTAGTAGTTGACCCCGTACCAGTCCAGCGGCGCCGAGATCGCCCGGAGGTCCTCGGCCACCGGTCCGGGCAGCAGGGACTCAAGGCCGTCCGGGTAGGCGCCGGTCAGGATCGGGTCGGCGAAGAGGCGGTTGGTGAGGGTGTCGTACAGCGCGGCGGCGGCCCGGTCCTCCTCGCTCTCGCCGGCGGCCCACACGGGGCTGTGCGAGGCGGCTATGCCGATGTGGCGGGCGCCGGCCGCGCGCAGGGCCTGTACGCCCAGCCCGTGGGCCAGGAGCTGGTGGTGGGCGGCAGGCAGGGCGTCGAAGACCAGCTGCTTGCCCGGGGCGTGCTCGCCGAGGCCGTACCCCAGGAGGGTCACCTCGGCGGGCTCGTTGATGGTGATCCACATGGGCACGCGGTCGGCGAGCCGCTCCGCCACCACCGAGGCGTACGCCGCGAACCGCTCGGCGGTGTCGCGCTCCAGCCAGCCGCCCCGCTCCTCCAGGGCGAGCGGGGTGTCCCAGTGGAACAGGGTGGGCACCGGATCGATCCCCGCGGCGCACAGCTCGTCGACGAGCCGGTCGTAGAAGTCCAGCCCCGCCCGGTTGACGGCCCCGTGCCCGTCGGGCAGGACCCGCGACCAGGAGACGGAGAACCGGTAGGCGTCCACGCCCAGTCCGCCCATCAGGGCCACGTCCTCGCGGTAGCGGCGGTAGTGGTCGGTGGCCACCTCCGCGTGCGAGCCGTCCTTGACGCGCCCCGCCTCCCGGGTGAAGGCGTCCCAGGAGGAGGGCCCCCGGCCGTCGGCGGTGGGGGAGCCCTCGATCTGGAACGCGGAGGCGGAGACCCCCCACCGGAAACCGGCCGGGAAACGCGGAACGGGCGGCGAGGGCGGTACGGACGCTGTCATGCGGACTCGCTTCGGTCGGGGACGTTCACGGCACTTTCGGGTCCCCGGACCCGCCCTGTCAATGGAAAGTGAACAATTCTCAACTTTTGCCGGGGCGTGCCGCGTCGAGCAGGGCCAGCTCCTGCGCGCCGGCCTTCTCCACCTCCCCGGCGAGCTCCCGCGCCGCCCCGGCCCCGCCCGAGGCGCGTTCGCCCGCGCAGAGCAGCAGGGACTGCGTGAGGTGGGCGCGCAGGGCTTCGGCGAAGACCCGGTCGAACTCCTCCCCGGAGAGCGCTCCCGCCCTGCGCAGCGTGTCGGCGGACACCATGCCCGGCATGTCGTGCCCCTCGTGCGGCCGGGTGTCGGGCGCCGCGGACAGGACCAAGAGCGTGCGGAGCCGGGCGAGTTCGGCCTCCTGCCGATCCGCCGCCCGCTCCGCGAACCGCACCAGCGCCGGATCCCCGCCCCGCCCCGGGGCCAAGCCGGTCAGCAACCGCGCCCGCTCGTCCATGGGGATCATCAGCTGGATCCAGGCGACGTCGGTGGGGTTGAAGACCGCCGCCCGCGGCGTCCCGGCCACCGGCTGCGCGCCGCAGCCGGTGACCAGGAGCGCCGCGAGCAGCGCCCACGCGGGCCGCCGGGTCAGAACGTACCGGCGGAGTTGCACTTGGCGCTCTGCACGACGCAGTCCTTCACGCGCTGCCCCAGGGCCGCGTCGTCCCAGGCGTTGAAGAAGTCCCCGTGGATGGAGGAGGCCATGCCCGAGGACAGCGAGAGGCCGTCCGGGCCGCCGCCCGTCGGGTAGCCGATGACGAAGGAGACGGAGGGGATGGCCACCGGATAGGCGCCGCCGCACGTGCCGTTGACGGTGGTGAAGGACACGTGCGACTTGTGGTCGGGGCTGTCGAGGTGCTTGCCGTCCCAGCAGTCGGGAAAGACCAGCTGGTACACGAGCTTGGCGTTCGGCGCGCACACCGGCCAGTTGCCGTCGGCGCTGCGGCCGATCTCGCCGCCCTCGCCCGCGCACCAGAACTGGTTCACCGAGCCGGCCGGAGTGGGCACTTGCGACTTGGCGTTGCCCGCGATCATCCGGAACCCCCGGGGGAAGGGCACCGTCGCCGAGGGGTCGGGCAGCCGGGACCCGTAGTAGACGATCATGCCCTCGGGTTCCACGGCCCTGCCGTGGTCGTAGAGGGTCGGAATCCAGTAGCTGGAGAGGTCCTTGGCCGGGGTGCAGCTCGTCGCGGTGTGCGCGGCGAGCGACTCCGCCGTGCTGAAGGCGTCCGTGCTGCGGTTGCCGAAGAAGCTGTGCATGTGGGACGCGCCCGGCAGGCCCGGGGCGACGATCGGGTCGTCGGGCTTGGAATGGCTGTAGACGCAGGTGGCGTTGAACTCCGGCACCCGGACCGCGTTCGCGGGCACCGGAGCGGGGGTCATCGCGCGGAACCCGGCCAGCTGGGCGTCCCACTTCGCCTGGTCCACCTTCACCCAGCCCGGCGAGGAACCGGCCGCGAACGAGAACCAGTTGATGTTCACGAGGTCCCCGGCCCCACTGCTGCGCAGGACCGCGAACACCGTCTGCGGGCCGGCCGGGTGGGCGGCCACGTCGGCGGTCCGCGTCGCCCAGCTCTGCCAGCCGCCGGTGGCGGTGATCTCGAACTGCGCGAGCAGCGGGCCCGTCACGGACCCCGTGCGCAGCTCGACGGCGCCGGGTCCGCCGACCGCGGAGGCCACCCGGGCCGAGACGCTCAGCGGACCCGAGGCGCCCAGGTCCACGCCGTCGAAGCGCATCCAGTCGCCGTTGGCGAGGTACGCGGCGTTCTGGCCGCCGCCCGTGTCGCCGGTCGTCTCGACCTGGACGCCGGACTGCGCCGCGTACGACTCGGCCTGGACGAGCACCGTGTCCGCGGCCCGCGCCGGTGCGCTGGTCACCGTGGCGCCGAGGCTCGCGGCCAGGACGGTGGCCAGGGCTCCCGCGAGGAGGGCGTGGAGCGTGAAACGGGGTTTTCGCATGACGATTCCTTGCCTGCCGGTGGGGGTGCGGGGAGGGAGGAACGGAGGAGGGGGGAACGGAGGAGGGGGGGGGGCCCGCCGGGAAACCGGGAGCCCCCACCCGGAAAAGGTTGACCCGGAAGTAATAGAAGAGCCACACCCCGGGGGACGCAGATCGCGGCAAACGAGGACCCGGGCAGTCAGC
>NZ_JBHXKA010000050.1:3752-14744 GCF_042722885.1 Streptomyces sp. NPDC058401 | reverse complement strand
CCGCCGCGTCGCCCGCGCCCCCCGTGGCGGCGGCCCCCCCGCCGGCCACCGGCGCCCCCCCCTCCGGTCACTGGTAGACGCGTACGTAGTCGACGAGCATCCGCGCGGGGAACGGAGTGCCGGCATCCGTCGGACCGGGCCAGTCACCGCCCACCGCGAGGTTGAGGATCATGTACGAGGGGTGGTCGAAGACCCACGGGCCGCGGGTGCGCTCCACCTGCTCCTTGTCGAGGGTGAAGACGGTCCGCCCGTCCAGGCTGTAGACGATGCCCCTGCTGTTCCAGTCGGCGGCCCACACGTGGTAGTCGTCGGAGAAGTCCGCGTCCCCGGGCAGCCTGTACGGGCCGCCGATCCCGCCGCCGCCGTTGTACGCGGGGGCGTGCACGGTGGAGTACGAGGTCTTCACGTCCTTGCCGAGGACCTCCATGATGTCGACCTCGCCGTTGTACGGCCACGGTCGCCCGGTCAGGAAGTCGCCGCCCATCATCCAGAACGCCGGCCACAGCCCGTTGCCCTTGGGCACCTTGATCCGGGCCTCGACGCGCCCGTACGTGAACTGGAACGTGGCCCCGGTGTTCATCCGCGCCGAGGTGTACTGGCAGGTGGTGCTGCCGGTCAGCGGGTCGGGCGGGCAGCCCTTGCCCGGCGTGGCCTCCTTGCGGGCCTCCATGACGAGGTGGCCCGCACCGTCCGTCGCCGCATTGCGGTGGTCGGTGTAGTACTCCAGCTCGCCGTTCTGCCCGGTGCCCGGGTCCGCCCGCCACTTGGCCGGATCGGGCGTGCCCGCCGCGGGCCCGTCGAACTCGTCGCTCCACACCAGCCTCGGCGGATTCGCGGGGTCCGGCGGGAGCGGCGGGGGAGTCACCGGCGCGCCGCCGGTGCCGTAGACCTGGAACTCCCACAGGGAGTAGCCGTACGGGGTCGCGCGCTCGGTGCCGTACATCCGCACGTACCGCCCGGAGCCCGAGACCGTCAGGGTCTGCTTGAAGCCCGTGCCCGCCGTCGTGGAGTAGACCGGGGTCCAGGCGTTCCCGTCCGGGGAGACCTGGACCTGGAAGGACTTCGCGTAGGCCGGGTCCCACTGGAGGACCACCTTGTGGATCTGCGCGGGCGCGCCGAGGTCCACGGAGATCCAGCCGGGATCCGTCCAGCCGGTGGCGGGGCTGGTCGCCCAGCGGGAGGCGGGATCGCGGTCGAAGGCCCTGGCCGGGGTGCACTCCCAGCAGTTCCCGTCGGCCTGCGAGGAGGAGGCCGCGCCCGTCCTGCCGTACGAGAGGAGCACGTCGCCGCCGCCGTCGCCGGTGCCCGGGGTGCCGTAGACCTGGAACTCCCAGAGGGAGTAGCCGTATCCGGTGGCGCGCTGGGTCCCGTACATCCGCACGTAGCGGCCGGCCGCGGAGACGGTCAGGTTCTGGGTGCCGCCGGCTCCGGTGGTCGTCGCGTAGGCCGTGGTCCAGTTCGCGGCGTCGTTCGAGACCTGGATCTGGAAGGCCTTGGCGTAGGCGGCCTCCCAGTTGAGGGAGACCCGGGAGATGGCGGCCGCGGACCCGAGGTCCACCTGGATCCACTGCGGGTCCGTGAAGGCGCTGGACCAGCGGGTGCCGGCGTTCCCGTCGACGGCGCTCGCGGGGTTGTAGCCGGGCTCGCTGCCGGAGACGGTGACCGCTCTGCCCTGCGACAGCAGGGTCTCGGCGGCGCGGGCGGGGGAGGCGGGGAGGGTGCTGAAGGTGAGGAGGGTGAAAGCGACGGCGAAGAGTAAGCCGAGGCGGCGCAGCGACGGAGGCACGGCGGCTCCTGGAAACGAGAGGGGGGGAGAGGGAGTCGGAGACGAAGAGTGGGGGAGCGCTCCCTGAGGGGTGAGGATGGGGCGGCCCCCGAGGACTGTCAAGGTGTCCCGTCATCTGCCGGATACACGGCCGACTTCGATTCGTCCACTGATGGAGCGCTCTCTCGGTTCCCGTGCGCCCCGCGGTGATCCGGGCTGACCAGGGAGGATCCAGAGCAGGTGGCCACCCTGCCTCCGGTCGCCGACAACGCCCTCGAAAATGTGGACTGTTGACAGTCGATCAGGCTCCGGTCCACCATCGCCGGAGAACGCTCCCCCCGGACCGTCCGTCCGACCCGGCGGCGCGCTCACCGAACGGAACGGGCCGCCATGAGAAGACCCACGCTGGAAGTGGTCGCAGCCCGCGCGGGCGTGTCCCGGTCGAGCGTCTCCCGTGTCGTCAACGGGGAGACCACGGTCGCGCCCGAGATCCGCGAGGTCGTCATGCGGGCCGTCCGCGAACTGGGCTACGTGCCCAACGCCGCCGCCCGCAACCTCGTCACCCGCAGGACCCACGCCGTGGCCGTGGTCGTCTCCGACCCGCCCCAGGGCGTGGTCTCCGACGACCCCCTCTTCTCCACCGTGGTCCGCGCCGTCAGCAGGGAACTGGAGGCCGCCGGAAAGCAGGTGGTGCTCATGCTGGCCGAATCCGACCGGAGCCGGGCCCGGGTCGAGGAGTACGTGGCCGGCGGGCACGTGGACGGCGTCATGCTCGTCGCCCTGCACGGCACCGATCCGCTGCCCGCCGCCCTGGCCCGGACGGGCCTGCCGGTGGCCTCCTTCAACCGCACCTGCGCGCCGGACGTGCCGTACGTGGAACTGGACAACGCGGCCGGCGCCGCCCTCGCCGTACGCCACCTGCTGGAACGGGGCCGGCGCCGCATCGCCACCATCACCGGACCGCTGGACCTCTTCGAGTCCCGCGAGCGACTCGACGGCTACCGCGCCGCCCTGCGCGGCACGGGCCGCCGCTCCATCGTGGCGCTGGGCGATTTCACCCGGGCCTCCGGAGCCGAAGCCATGCGGCAGCTGCTGGAGGACGACCCGGAGCTGGACGCGGTGTTCGCGGCCAACGACCTCATGGCCATCGGCGCCCTGCGGACCCTGCGACAGGTGGGCCTGCGGGTTCCCGAGGACGTGGCCGTCGTCGGCTTCGACGACATCGAGGCCGCCGCCTACACCGTCCCCGCCCTCACCTCCGTGCGCAGCCCCATGGCCGACCAGGCCACGGCCACGGTGCGGCTGCTCCTGGGCCTGATCGAAGGCGGCTCCAGGGACCGGGTGGTCATGCCGAACGACCTCGTGGTCCGCGAGTCCTCCTGAGGGAGCGCTCCCTCAGGTGCTGTGTCCCTCAGGTGCCGCTTCCCTCAGCTGCCGTGTCCCTCAGGTGCCGCGTCCCTCAGCTGCCGTGTCCCTCGGAAAGCCCCGTCACGTCCTGTACGTGGCGCAGGCCCGGCCCCGCCAGGACCTCGTGCAGCTGCTGGAACACCTGGCGGGCCGCCACGGCGTTCCAGTCCGCGGGGAGCAGCTCGGCGGGCAGGCCCGGGTCGAGGTAGGGCAGTCGACGCCACTCGGTGAGCATCGGCACGTAGTTGCGGAAGGCCTCGGCGGCGTCGATGCCGTCCTGCCCGGCGAGCTTCGCGGCGACGGAGGCGTACGAGCCGGTGAAGGTGGCGTACTGGGCCTGGATCGCGGGGAAGTCCCACCAGGAGCTGACCGCCTCCGGCAGGTCGCTGAACGCGGCGTAGTCGGCGGCGGCGAACAGGTGGACGTACTCGCTGAGCCCGAGCCGCACGAGCATGTCGCGCGCGTCCTCCAGGAGCCGGCCCGGCGCCAGCCACACGCCGGGGGCGATGTTGCCGAAGCCGAGCCAGGTCAGCCGGGTGCGCAGCTGGTAGCGGTGGGAGCGCTCGGACTCCGGTACGGAGAAGACGGCCATGGCCCAGCCGTCGTTCAGGTCCGCCGGTTCGAGGCTGGCGAAGATGCGCCGGTCGCCGGCGTCGAAGACGGGGTGCACGGCCGGACTGAGCCGGTACCCGGTGGCTCCGCGGCGCTCCGGTTCCAGCACGCCCTTCTTCTTGAGCCGGGAGATGGCCGAGCGCACCGCCTGGCTCTCGACGCCGAGCTCCGACATGAGCGTGATCAGGTCGGCGACGGAGATCCAGCCGCCGCTCCCGCGCACGAAGGCCCCGTAGACCGTACTGATCAACGAGCTGGGCCTGAGGGGGCTGTCCGACATGATCACCTTCCCGTGGTGTGGGGTGGTGATCCTATCGAGGGGCGGCGGCCGGGTCGCCTCCGGTCACCCCGCGGCCGGCGCCCCCGGGTGCAGGGGGGCCTCGGCGTACGCCCCGGAGAGGAGGTGGCCGGCGCCGGGGGCGACGGCCGGCAGGTCGAGGGCGCGCAGCATCTGATGGGCGGTGCAGACGGCCGCGGAGACCACCGGCTTGCCGAGCAGCTGCTCGGCCTCCTCGATGGCGCCGAGCGAGGGCATCTGCACACAGGCCGAGAGCACGACCGCGTCCGCGTCGGCGTAGTCCAGGGCGCGGGCCAGGCCGGGGAGCCGGGCCGGGTCGTGGGCGGCCACGTCGAGGTTGTTCGGGATCTCCAGCGCCTGGAAGTCGAGCACCTCGATGCCCTCGTGGGTGAGGTAGTCGACCACCGTCTGCGTGAGCGGGCGCATGTACGGGGCCAGCAGGGCCACCTTCCTGGCGCCCATGGTGTGCAGTCCGTGGACCAGGGCGCCCGCACTGGTGACCACGGGCGCAGGGGCGCCGTTCTCCACGGTGCGGGTGTGCAGGCGTTCCTCGGAGGCGCGGTGGTAGCCGAGGCCCATGCTCATGATGGCGACCAGGCAGGCGTAGCCGAGCACGTCGACCCGGGCGTCCGAGAGCTCCACGGCGCAGCGGTCGGAGTCGGCGTCCATGGCCTTGAGCTGCTCCGGCGTCACGTGCGTCATGCGCATGCGGCTGGAGTGGAAGGTGAAGCGGTCGCCGGGCGCGATCTCCATGCGGGCGCGCAGGATCGCGGGGACCTCGGTCTCCATCGTGACGTTGGAACTCGGCACGATCTGGCCGATGCGGTAGGTACGGGGCGGCACGGGTGCTCCTCGGGTCTCTGGCGGGGGTGTCGCGGGTGTCGGGGCGGGTCCCCGCCGGATCAGCGGGCGTCGACGACCGGGTTGGCGAGGGTGCCGATGATCTCGACGGTGGCCTCGACGGTGTCGCCCGGCACGAGGAACTCGGGCGGGACCATGCCGGCCCCGACGCCCGAGGGGGAGCCGGTGGCGATGACGTCGCCGGGCTCCAGGGTCACGCCCGAGCTGATGTCGGCGATGAGCCGGGCGATGGGGAACAGCATGTGCCGGGTGTTCGACTTCTGCTTCGTGACCCCGTTCACCCGCAGTTCGAGGTCGAGGTCCATCGGGTCCGGGACCTCGTCCGCGGTGACCACGGCCGGGCCGAAGGGGGCGTAGGAATCCTGCCCCTTGGAGAAGAACCACTGGCCCGACCGGCGCTGGTCGCGGGCGCTGATGTCGTTGACCACGCTGTAGCCGAAGATGTGGCCGTACGCCTCCTCCTCGGTCACCCGGAACGCGGTCGTACCGATGACCACGGCCAGCTCGCACTCCCAGTCGAGCTGCGTCGTGAGGTCGGCGTTGTGCAGGATCGGCGCCCCGGGGCCGGTGACGGCGGTGGCCGGCTTGCTGAACAGCACCGGACGCGGAGGCAGGTCCTTGTCGGTGTCCAGGCTCCGGCTGGACTCCTCCACGTGCTCCACGTAGTTCAGCCCCACCCCGATGATCTTGCCGGGGCGCAGCGGGGCGCGCAGGGTGACGTCCGCCAGCCGGTGGACGGCCCCGGCGGGCCGGTCCGCGGGGTCGCCGGCCAGCAGGCGGGCGGCCGCCTCGCGGGCGGGGGCGCCGGCCCGGACGAAGGAGAGCAGGTCGGCGGGCAGGTCGACGCCCGCGTGCAGGGCGAGGGCCGCGAGGTCGTACACCAGGCCGTCGGCCTGGGCGCCCAGACGGTCGGCGGTGGCGGTCATCGGCGCGGTCGTGTACGTCACCAGTCGCATCGGTGGCTCCTAGGGGAGAGGGGGTGAGGGGGCGGGGGAGAATGCGGCGGCGCGGGGTGCGCCGCCGCACCGGGACCGGTGTCAGGGCCGGCGGTCCGGTGCGGCGGCGCGGCTCAGGAGGCGGGCTGGTGCCCGCCGTTGTCCGGGTACGCCTCTTCGCGGTGGAAGCCGAGGGACCGCATGACGGGGAAATCGTTGAAGGAGAACAGGCAGGCGTCCTCGGACGGGTCGAGGTTGTGGTGCTCGTGCCAGGCCCAGGACGGGACGCAGAACACATCGCCCTGCTTCCACTCGAAGCGCTGCCCGGCGATCACCGAGACTCCGCGCCCCTTGGCCGCCGTGTAGATCACCGACCCGGTGTGACGGTGGGCCAGAGTGGCCTGGCCCGGGCGCAGGAGCTGCATGTGGGCGCTCATGGTGGGCATCACCGAGCCGCCGGTCACCGGGTTCGTGTACTCCGCGATGACCCCGTCGTACGGGGAGCCCTCGGTGGCCGAGGCCAGTCCGCGCAGGGCCTCGTAGGTCTGCTCCCAGGGGTAGGCCAGCAGCGGGGAGTAGGGGCGGGTCCACTTCTCGGAGCCGTACGGGAGCAGGTTCGCGGCGTAGGTCAGGACCGAGGAGTTCACCACCTTCCCCGGCTGCTGGTACAGCTCGGGGTGCACCTCGTAGAACCCGGCGTCCAAGGCGTTGACCAGCGGGATGTCGAGGCCGTCCTGCCAGATCACCGGGGCGTCCGTGGCATCGTTGCCGTGCTCGTGCCAGGTGCCGTTCGGGGTGATGGCGAAGTCGCGCGGGCCGACCTTCAGCTTCTGGCCGTCCACGATCGTCCACGCCCCGGTGCCCTCGTGCACGAAGCGCAGCGCCGCGGCCTGGTGGCGGTGGGCGGTCATCGCCTCGCCGGGCCCCATGATCTGCAGACCGGTGTAGAGGAGTCCGGCGGCGGCACTGACGTCCCGGCGGCCGGGGTTGACCAGCATCACCACCCGGCGGCCCGCGTCGTCGGCCCGGACCAGGCCGAGCGCCTTGTGCACGAGGGGCCGCAGCTCCTCGTAACGCCACAGCACGGGAACGGACTTGGGCTGCGGGTACCAGGGCTCGATGTCGTTGGCCACCGTCCACAGCGCACCCGCCTCCAGGGCTTCGAGCTCGCCGTAGTAGGCGGTCAGCTCGGGGGTGTCGGAGACCCGGGCGCGGCCGAGCGCGGTGTCGTCCTGGTCGATGGTCATGCGTCCTCCTCGGGGGTGGCGGTGGGCGGCAGAGCGGGGTGCGGGACCGTGAAGGTGACCGGCTGCCGGGGCCGGTTGTCCACTTCGAGGCGGAAGACGTCGAAGCGGTTGTAGTGCCCGGTGATGTCGTGCATCTGCTTGGGCTGGATGCACCGGTTCAGGTCGATCTCGGCGTAGACGATGCCCTCGACGTCGACGAGCGGCTCCGTGACCGGGCGGCCGTCGGGCCCGAAGATGCCCGACAGGGCGCTGCGCGGCCGGGCGAACAGGGCCCGGACCGCCTCGTCCTCACCGGCGACCGCGTCCACGATCTCGGGGGAGACCGTGGAACAGGCGACGACGGAGAAGACCTTGCCCTCGAAGCTGTGGGCCGCGGTCCGGACGGCGATGGCCTCGGCCATGTCGTAGTCCGCGGGCGCCACGGGCAGGGCGATGTAGCAGGCGGCGTGCACCAGTTCGCCCTGGGCCAGGAGCGTGAAACGGGCCAGGGTGTTGGTGTTCTCCCCGCAGGCGAGGGCGCCGATCGGGCCGACGGGACTCTGGTGGACGCGCAGCGAACTGCCGTCGCCACCGGTCCAGGTGAGCTTCTCCGCCCAGGTGGGCACCAGCTTGCGGTGCACACCGAGCAGTTCGCCGTCGGGACCGATGGTCAGCAGCGTGTTGTAGAGCACGCCCAGGCTGTGCGGGGCGCGTTCGTTGACTCCGATGACCAGGACGACCCCGTACTGGCGGGCCGCCGCGCGCAGGGTGTCCACGTGCGGGCCGGGGACGTCGATGGACGCGCGCTGCAGGCGCTCGAACCAGGGCGAGCCCTGGACCGGGTTCATCGTCCAGTTCCAGTACGGGTAGCCGGGGACGAACGCCTCCGGGAACACGACGAGTTCGGCACCCTTCCCCGCGGCCTCCGCGATCAGGGCGACGGCCTTGTCGACGGTGGCGGCGGGATCGAGGTAGACGGGAGCGGCCTGGACGGCGGCCGCGGTGAACCGGGGCAGGTCGCCCGGGGAACGGGTGTGCCGGGTCTCGCGGGTCTGCATGGTTTCGCCGTTCCGTTCAGAGGGCCGGCGCGGCGACGCGCGGCAGCCATCGCTGGTGCACCGGTGCGGCGGGCTGCCGCAGCAGTTCGAGGCGCGGCGGCACCCGGTCGGTGCGCGCGGCCGGCGGCCGGGCGCTGCCGGCCCGCCAGGACCGGGCCCACGGCGCGGCCGGCCCGCGGTACCCCTGGGCCGCGGCCGCGTGCAGGGTCCACAGGGGGTCGTGGAGCTGGGCGCGGCCCACCGCGCACAGGTCCGCGCGGCCCGCCAGGATCACCGAGTTCACGTCGTCGTAGGTGGAGATCGCACCGACGGCGATGGTCGCCACCCCGGTGGTGTTGCGGATCAGGTCCGCGTACGGGGTCTGGTAGCTGCGGCCGAAGGACGGCCGCTCGTGGGAGACGACCTCGCCGGTCGAGACGTCGATCGCGTCGGCCCCCGCCGCGGCCAGGGCGCGCGCGATGTGCACGGCGTCCGCCTCGTCGAGGCCGCCCTCGGCCCAGTCGGCGGCCGAGACACGGACCAGAAGGGCCTTCCCGGCCGGCCACACCGCCCTTACCGCGCCCAGCACTTCGAGCGGGAAGCGCAGCCGGCTCGCCACCGGCCCGCCGTACTCGTCGGTGCGCCGGTTGGTGAGCGGGGAGAGGAACCCGGACATCAGATGACCGTGCCCGTACTGGAGTTCCAGGACGTCGAAGCCGGCCCGGTCGGCGCGCTCGGCCGCGCGCACGAAGTCCCTTACGACCAGGTCCATATCGGTGCGGGTCGCCTCGCGCGGGACCTGGCCGTCCTCGTTCCAGGGCAGGGGGGAGGCGGCCAGGAGCTGCCCCCCTGCGGCCCGCCGGCCCGCGTGGGTGAGCTGGATGCCGAGGCAGGTGTCGGACTGGCCGTGCACGAAGGAGGTGATCCGCCGCCAGGCGGCCTCCTGCTCGTCGGTCCACAGGCCGGGGCAGCCCGCGTCGGTCCGGCCGCCGGCGCCGACCGCCGTCATCCCGGCGACGACCAGGGCCGCGCCCCCGAGGGACTGGGTGCCCAGGTGGACGAGGTCGAAGTCGCCCGGGACCCCGTCGACGGCCGTGGACAGGGCCATGGGCGGTACGACGATCCGGTTGCGCAGGCGCAGACCGCCGAGTTGGAACGGCCGGAACATGGGCGGAACCGGCGCCGAGGCGTTGACGGCGGTGGTGAACTCCTCGTCCCGCACCCGCAGGTTGTCGTAGGTGACCCGGCGGCTGCGCGTCAGCAGGTTGAAGACGAACTGGTGCGGATCCTGGCCGGTGTACCGGTCGATGTTCTCGAACCACTCCAGGCTGGCCTGCGCCGCCCGCTGCGTGGACTCCACGACCGGTCTGCGCTCGGCCTCGTAGGCGGCCAGCGCGCCCTCCACGCCGGGGTGTTCGTGCAGGCAGGCGGCCAGCGCGAGGGCGTCCTCCATGGCGAGCTTGGTGCCGGAGCCGATGGAGAAGTGTGCGGTGTGCGCGGCGTCCCCGAGCAGCACGGTGTTGCCGTGGCGCCAGGTGCGGTTGCGCACGGTGGTGAAGCGCAGCCACTTGGAGTTGTTGGGGATGAGCCGGTGCCCGTCCAGGTGCCCGGCGAGGATCTCCTCGCAGCGCCGGATCCCCTCCTCGTCACTGGCGCCGGGCGCCAGGTCCCGGCCGGCGGAGCCGGCGAAGCCGCCGCGCCGCCAGGTCTCCTCGTCCATCTCGACGATGAAGGTGGAGCGGGTGTCGTCGTACGGGTACGCGTGCACCTGGAGGGTGCCGAAGTCCCGTTCCTCGACGATGAAGGTGAAGGCCTCGAAGACCTTGTCGGTGCCCAGCCACATGTAGCGGCCCGCGCGCTCGTCGAGATCGGCCCCGAAGGTGTCGGCGTAGGCGGCCCGGGTGGCCGAGCGGACGCCGTCGCAGGCGACCACCAGGTCGTATTCCGCGGCCAGTTGCTCCGGCGGCGGAGCCTGCGTGCGGTAGCGGACGTCCACCTCCAGGGCGGCGCACCGGTCCTGGAGGATCTGCAGCAGCCTGCGGCGGCCCAGCGCGGCGAAACCGTGCCCGCCGGAGGTGAGGGTCCGGCCGCGGTGACGTACGTCGATATCGCTCCAGCGGGCGAACTCCGCCGACATCGCGGCGTGGACGGAGGGATCGGCCTGGGCGATGCCGTCGAGGGTCTCGTCGGAGAAGACGACCCCGAAGCCGAAGGTGTCGTCGGGGGCGTTGCGCTCCCAGACCGTCACCTCCCAGTGCGGGGAGATCTGCTTGGCCAGGGCGGCGAAGTACAGGCCGCCCGGCCCGCCTCCGATGACTGCTATGCGCACGGGGCGCCTCCTCGGTTGTTCTCGATCAGTTCGGGGGCCTGCCGGCCGGCCTTCGTGAGGACCTCGCGGACCTCGGCCGGCCAGGGGGTGGTCCCGGTCGCACGGGCGGCGGAGTGGGCGATGACCATGCGGCCGGTGGCGGCCTGTGCCCCCTCCTCGCCGTGCACGGTGAAGGCGTAGTGGAGGGAGCTCGCGCCGACCTTGGTGACGCGCAGCTCGGTTCGCACGGCCTCGCCGAACCAGAGCCGGGCCCGGTAGTCGGCCTCGAAGTGGACGCGGGGCGTGCTGCCGAACAGGTGCGACAGGCCCAGGCGGCGCAGCAGCACGGCCTCGGCCGCCTCGACCCAGCGGATCACGGTGGAGTGGTGGTAGTGGCCCGCCGCGTCGGTGTCGGTCCACTCGACCCGGCGCTCGACGACCACGCTGGGCAGGTGCGGCACCTGCGCCTCGGGACACCCGGCGGCGCACCCGCCGTCGCCGGGGGCCGCGGCGGGCTCCGTGCCCGCGGCTCCGGCCGGTTCT
>NZ_JBHXKA010000050.1:0-3742 GCF_042722885.1 Streptomyces sp. NPDC058401 | reverse complement strand
TAACGACTCGTGGGCTCGGACATCTGTAGACGACCCAGGCTCGGGGGCGTGCCGGCCGGCCTTCGTGAGGACCTCGCGGACCTCGGCCGGAGCCGCGGGCACGGAGCTCGCCGCGCCGGAGCTTGCCGGTCTCCGTACGGGGGAGCTCGGTGACGAACTCCACCGCACGCGGGTACTTGAAGGGGGCGATGGCCGCCTTGACGTGCTCCTGGAGCGCGCGGACGGTCTCCGGGGCGGCCGGTACGCCCGCGCGCAGGACCACGTACGCCTTGACGAGCATGCCGCGCCGTTCGTCGGGGACCCCGACGACACCGCAGTCCGCCACGTAGGGGTGGTCGGCGAGCGCCTTCTCGACCTCGGGACCCGCGATGTTGTAGCCCGAGGAGACGATCATGTCGTCGCTGCGGGCCACGTACCAGAAGTAGCCCTCGGCATCGCGGACGTAGGTGTCGCCCGTGATGTTCCAGCCGCCGCGGACGTACGTGGACTGGCGCGGGTCGTCCAGGTAGCGGCAGCCGGTGGGACCGGTGACCGCCAGCAGGCCGGGCTGCCCGTCGGGAACGGGCACCCCGTCCGCGTCCACCACCGCGGCGCGGTAACCCGGGACGGGCCGGCCCGTGGAGCCGGGGCGGATGTCCTCGTCGGCCGCGGAGATGAACACGTGCAGCATCTCGGTGGCGCCGATGCCGTCGATGATGCGCAGCCCGGTGGCGGCGCGGAACTCCTCCCACACGGCCGCGGGCAGCGGTTCGCCCGCCGAGACGCAGCGGCGCAGTCCGGCCAGCCGGTCGGCCGCGCCCGCGGCCAGGATCGCGCGGTAGGCGGTGGGCGCGGTGAACAGGACGGTCACCCCGTGCTCGGCGACGAGGTCGGCCAGCTGCCGCGGCGTCGCCGTCTCGACGAGCAGGGTGGCGGCCCCGACGCGCAGCGGGAAGACCACCAGCCCGCCGAGGCCGAAGGTGAAGGCGAGCGGCGGGGTTCCGGTGAACACGTCGTCGGGCCGCGGCCGCAGGACGTGCCGGGAGAAGGTGTCCGCGTTGGCGAGCACGTCCCGGTGGAAGTGCAGGGTCGCCTTGGGGCGCCCGGTGGTGCCGGAGGTGAAGGCGATCAGGGCCACGTCGTCCGCGGCGGTGTCCACGGTGGTGAAGACCCCGGCCTTGGCCGAGCAGCGGACGGTGAGGTCGTCCTCGCCGGGGCCGCCGTACGCGACCACCCGCGGGGCGGTGTACGCGGCGGAGCCGTCGGGGCGGGCCGCGGCGGCCGCGGCTCCTTCGAGTTCCCCGAGGTAGCGGTCGTCGCACAGGGCGACGGCGGGGCGGCTGATCTCGCACAGGGCGGCGAGCTCGGCGGCGCGCAGCAGCGGCACCGTGGTGACGGCCACACCGCCGGCCTTGAGCACACCGAACCAGGCGGCGACGAGCCAGGGGTTGTTCGGACCGCGCAGGAGCACGCGGTTTCCGGGGAGCAGGCTCAGGTCCTCGGTGAGCACCTGGGCGACCTGGTTGGCACGGTGGAGCAGGTCCCCGTACGTCCAGCGCTCTTCGGTGGTCAGGAGACAGGGGCGGTCGGGTCCCCAGCGCTCGACGGCTTCGTCGAGGAGGCTGTGGGCGCAGTTGAGCCGGTCCGGGTAGTCCAACTCCGGTAGATCGAAGTGGAGTTCGGGCCAGAGGTCGAACGGCGGGAGCCGGTCGCGGCAGAAGGTGTCGGCGTGCGCCGAAGGGGAGAGCTCCATGGGGCGGCACCTCAATCAGGGAGCAGCAGGGGAGATGGGGCAAGTATCTCGATAAATTGGCGGCCGTCAATTCCTCGCCATATTTCTGTGAGGTGGATCGCTTCCCCGACGCCCCCGCGGGACCCCCGGTCCGCGGGTCAGGCCACCGGGACGCGCACGCGCACGGACTTGCCGAACTCATCGGCCCGGACGCTGAGTCGGCCACCCGCCTCGGCGGCCATCAGGTGCACGATCAGCAGGCCGCGGCCGTGCTCGGCGTCCTGGTCCGGCTCGTCCCGCGGGTGCGGCAGCCGGGGCAGCGAGGGGGCGCCGTCGGCGACCTCCAGCAAGAGCCATCCCCCGCGCAGGGAGATCCCGACGCGCAGGCGGCCGGCGCCGGCGGCGTGCAGGACGACGTTCCCGACCAGCTCGCTCACGGCCAGCAGGAGGAGGTCCGCGATCTCGGCGGCGACCGCCCAGCCGTCGAGCACCGAGCGGACGCGGGAGCGGATCAGGGGGACGGTCGCCGGGGTGGGCTCCGCGGCCCAGCGTCCGAAGCCGCGGACCCGGGCGGCGGGGGCCGGGGCGGATGGGCTCTCCGGGGCGGCCGGGCGTTCCGGGCCGGCGGTGGGCTGGACGGCGGGCCGGGCGGGGGGTCGGGTGGAGGGCCGGATGGAGGAGGGTGTGGGCGTGAGCATGGCGTGCTCCCGGAGGGGAAGGCGACGACATTCGCGCGGTGGCTCGTGTAACTGCCGGGGAACTGGGACTGCCCGTGCTCTTGTGGTCTGCGGAAACGCGTCGCTAGAGTCGTGATTACACGTGTAACACGCTAGGTCTCCTCCCCGGCTCGCGCAAGCATTTCGGACATACGTTACGAAGCCTTGTCCGTACGGCCCGCGCGACAGGGGCGGGACCCGCAGACCTGCAGACCTGCAGGTCAGCAGACCCGCAGACCCGCAGACCCGCAGACCGCACCTGGACCCGTCGGCCCCCCGGGCCGATCAGATGGGAAGAGCCGCAATGACGCAATCGCCCCCCGCCGCGCTCGATGCGGCGGACATGACCTGGCCGCCCCCGCCGTTCCGGACCCCCGTGTCCGCCGTCGTGGACGCGGACGGGGTCCGCCGCTTCGAGGGGATCACCTACGCGACCTCGCCCGGCTACCGCCCCCGGCTGCTGGACGTCCACGTGCCCGCGGGTGACGGGCCCTTCCCGGCGGTGGTCTGGATCCACGGCGGCGGCTGGCTCGACGGCGACCGGCGCTACCCGCCGCCGACCGTGCCCGTCGAGCTGCTGCACGGGTCGGTACGGGCGGCGGGGCTGGCCCTCGTCTCGATCGACTACCGGCACAGCCTGGAGGCCCCCTTCCCGGCCCAGCTGCACGACGTGAAGGCCGCGATCCGCTACGTCCGGCGGTTCGCCTCCGTACTCGGCGTCGACCCGGACCGGATCGGCGTCTGGGGCGAGTCCGCCGGCGGCCACCTGGCGGCCCTCGCCGGAGTCGTCGGCGCGGACACCCCGGACGCCGAGGCGCTGGAGGGAACGCACGGAGTGGGCGCCGGCGACACCGCCGTACGTGCCGTGGTCGACTGGTACGGGGTCTCCGACCTGGTCACCCTCTCCGAGCACCCCATGCCGGCCTTCCCGCCGCTGCCCGGCGGAGTCGAGTTCCCCGACCCGTACGAAGCCCTGCTCGGCGCGTCCGTCGCCGACAGCCCGGAGCTGGCGCGGGCCGCCAGCCCGGTCACGTACGCGGTCGAGGGCTCCGACCCGCCGCCGTTCCTGCTGATCCACGGCACCCTGGACGGACTGGTTCCGTACAGCCAGAGCGAGGAGCTCGCCGCCGCCCTGGAGAAGGCCGGGGGCGAGGTCGTGCTGACCCCGGTGGAAGGCGCCGACCACATCTTCCTCGGCTCCCCCGACATGGGGCGCATCGTCGCCGACAGCGTGGCCTTCCTCGCCCGTCACCTGGGCGCCTGAGGTCCCGTAGTCGGCTGAAGGACGGCACCGGCGGCGGGCGTTCCCCTACGG
>NZ_JBHXKA010000049.1:0-56396 GCF_042722885.1 Streptomyces sp. NPDC058401 | reverse complement strand
CCTCGCATTGTAGTCGGCCGCGTCCGCTGTGTCTAAGCCACGGGTCTGGGGCGGCGCCCCAGGAAGCCGGCGCACGCCATCTCCGACGACCCCGGCCGCCACGGGCACGGGCTACGCCCCGGCGAACCGGCGCCCCCGGCTGCGCCGAGCCCCGCACACCCCCGGCGCAGCCGCCCGGGCCATCCACGGAGCCACCCGCGCGGGGTCCCGTGCAACCGGCGGAGCCACCCGCGCGGGGTCCCGTGCAACCGGCGGAGCCACCCGCGCGGGGTCCCGTACAGCCGGCGGAGCCACTCGCAGGGCCGATCGGGCCCCGGCATGAGCCCCCTGGGGCCATGGGCCCGCCGCCACCCCTACGCCGCGGACTGGATCCGCATCCTGCTCTCCGTCACCCTCCTCTCCCTCGTCACCTTCGAGGGGGTCGTCCTGGCCCGCCAGCCCAGCACCCCGCACGCCGCCGTCTGGGTGTCCGGCATCCTCGTCTGCCTCTGCGCCGCGCCCTGGCCGCGCATCCCGCTCCTCGCCCGCGCCTGGTTCGCCTCCGCCGTCACCTGGACGGTCACCCTCTCCCTGATCTTCAGCAGCCACCCCCTCGTCGTCTGGGGCGGAGGCGAGGCCGTCGCCCTGCTCGTCCTCCTCACCCAGGTCCTGCTCCACGCCCCCGCCCGCACCGCCGCCGTCCTCGGCCCCCTCCTCGCCCTCGGCTCCATGGCGGCGCCCGTGCGCGACGCGGACCCGGGCCGTTTCACGCTGCTCTTCTCCGTGCTCGCCGTCGTCGTCACCGCGTACTCCCTGCTGCTGCGCCTCCAGTCCGTGCAGCGGGTCCGCGAGCTGCGCGCCGTACGCAGCGCCGAGCGCCTGGAGCTGGCCCGGGAGCTCCACGACCTCGTCGCGCACCACGTGACGGGGATCGTCGTGGAGGCGCGGGCCGCCCGTTACACCAAGGTCTCCGCCGAACGCGCCGCCGAGATCTTCGGCCGCATCGAGGTCGCCGGGGACGAGGCGCTCGGCTCCATGCGCCGCCTGGTCAAGATCCTCCGCGAGGGCGCCGCCGACACCGGCCCGGAGACGGGCAAGGCCGCCGGCCAGGCGGGCGGCTCGGCCGGTACGGCCCCCGTTGCCGGCCTCCGGGAGATCCGCGGGCTGACGGAACGCTTCGCCGCCACCGGACCGCCCGTAGTCCTCTACGTGGAGGAGGGCCTGGAGGCCCGGCTCCCCGCCGACGTCGCCGCCACCGCCCACCGCATCGTGCTCGAAGCCCTCACCAACATCGGGAAGCACGCCGCCACCGCCACCGCCGTCCGGGTCGGCCTGCGCACCGTCCCGGCGGGCCTGGAGGTCCGCATCGCCGACGACGGCGGCCGCCCCGCGAAACTCTCCGAGAACGCCCGCGGCGGAGGCTACGGCCTCGTGGGCATGGCCGAACGCGCCGAGGCCCTCGGTGGCTCCCTCACCGCCGGACCCGCCCCCGAGGGCGGCTGGCTGGTGACGGCGCTCCTGCCCCTCTGACGGTCACCTACTTGTCGATTATCGATATGACCCTCTAGTCTTCGGCATATCGAAAGTCGATAAGGGGGAATGCCGTGAACACGCGACTCATCAAGATCCTGGCTTCAGTGACCTTCGGGCTGGCGGTGCTCTGGGGGCTCCTCTTCGTCGGCACGGGCATCTCGCACATGGTCGACGACGGCGCGGTCTGCGTGAAGACGGGCTTCTGGGCCAACGCCTCCCTGGAGGGCGGCCTGCCGGTCGGCCAGGGCGTGGAGGCGTCCAGCAGCACCACCCGGCTCTGCCAGAACAGCCCCTCCACGGCACAGCGCGCCGCCGACCTCGGAGGCCAACTGCCCTGGCTGCTGTTCGCCTCCCTCGCCCTGCTGTTCTTCTCCCGGCTGCTGAAGGCCGTCCTGTCCCGGGGGCCGTTCACCGACGAGGTGGCCCGACGCCTCACCGTCCTCGGCTGGTTCGTCACCCTGGGCACACCGCTCGCGGGCCTCGCCGTAGGCTGGTCGCAGTCCTGGCTCGTCGGCAGCATGGTGCCCATGATCGGCTCCGGGCCGGAGGTGTCCGATCCGCAGGTACTCATCCTCGCGGGCCTCGCCGCCGTCATCATGGGGAAGATCATGCGCGAGGGCGTGCGCATGCGAGAGGACCTCGAAGGGACCATCTGATGCCCGAAGAGGAACTCCACACGATCCGGATCCACCTCGACCGCGTCCTCGCCGAGCGCGGCATGACGCTCACCGAACTGTCCGCACAGGTCGGCATCACCGTCGTCAACCTGTCCGTGCTCAAGAACGGGCGGGCCAAGGCCATCCGCTTCTCCACCCTGTCCCGGATCTGCGACGTCCTCCAGTGCCAGCCCGGAGACCTGATCACCCACGACCGCGCCGCCGAGCCGGCTTGAGCCGGGCGGGGCCCGCCGTCTCAGTGGTCGATCGGCCGAGGAACCGACCGCGCGCGCCACGTATTCTCGGTGACCATGAACACCAGGGACATCGACGACAACGTGACCGCCGAGCTCGCCCGGCTCAGGGACAGCATCGACAACATCGACGCGGCCGTGGTCCACATGCTCGCCGAGCGGTTCAAGTGCACCCAGCAGGTCGGCCACCTCAAGGCCCGCCACCAGCTGCCCCCGGCCGACCCGGGCCGCGAGGCCAGCCAGATCGCCCGGCTGCGCCAGCTCGCCGAGAACGCCAAGCTCGACCCGGCCTTCGCCGAGAAGCTCCTCAACTTCATCATCGCCGAGGTCATCCGCCACCACGAGACGATCGCCGCGGGCGAGGGCGACAGCACGGGCGACGCCGAGGGCGACAGCGCCGACGACGGCGCCGACGACAGCAGGAGCGGAGAATAGGAGCTGGGGCCCGGCGCCGCCATCCGGCAGCATGGGCCCCATGTCCGCACTGACGCGCAACGAAGCGCAGCTCCGAGCCCAGCTCATCGAGGTCCAGCACTACGAGGTCGCCCTCGACCTCACCACCGGCGACGAGACCTTCGAGTCCCGCACCGTCATCCGGTTCACCGCACGCACCGCCGGTGACACCTTCGTCGAGCTGAAACCGGACGAACTGCGCTCCGCCGCCCTCGACGGACACCCCCTGGACCCGGCCACCCTCACCGACGGCCGCCTCCCCCTCGCCGGCCTCACCGAAGGCCCCCACGAGCTCCGCATCGCCGCCCGCATGCGCTACTCCCGCACCGGCGAAGGCCTGCACCGCTTCACCGACCCCGCGGACGGGGAGACGTACGTCTACACCCAGATGTTCCTCGACGACGTCCAGCGCGTCTTCCCGGCCTTCGACCAGCCCGACCTCAAGGCCGTGTTCGAGTTCACCGTCACCGCCCCCGCCCACTGGACCGTCCTCGCCAACGGCATCACCACCCGCATCGGCGAACGCCCCGGCGACAGCAACAGCGCCAACGGCAGCGACAACGACAACGGCGGCGGCTCGGGCGAAGGCTCCGCCTCCACCTCCGAGGCCGGCATCTGGACCTCCGCCCCCACCCCCGTCATCTCCACCTACCTCGCCGCCGTCGCCGCCGGCCCCTGGCACAGCGTCCGCACCGAACACGCCGGACTCCCCTTCGGAATCCACTGCCGCCGCTCCCTCGCCCCCCACCTCGACGCCGACGCGCAGGAGATCCTCGACCTCACCACCGCCTGCTACGACCGCTACCACGAGAAGTTCGCCGAGCCCTACCCCTTCGACTCCTACGACCAGGCCTTCGTACCCGAGTTCAACGCCGGCGCCATGGAGAACCCCGGCCTGGTCACCTTCCGCGACGACTACGTCTTCCGCTCCGCCGTCACCGACGCCGAACGCCAGCGCCGCGCCGTCACCATCGCGCACGAGATGGCCCACATGTGGTTCGGCGACCTCGTCACCCTCAGCTGGTGGGACGACATCTGGCTGAACGAATCCTTCGCCGAGTTCATGGGCTACCAGACCCTCATCGAAGCGACCCGCTTCACCGAGACCTGGACCGGATTCGCCATGGAACGCAAGCCCTGGGGCTACGACGCCGACCAGCGCCCCTCCACCCACGCCGTCGCCCCCGACGCCTCCGCCGTCCCCGACACCGCCTCCGCCCTCCTCAACTTCGACGGCATCTCCTACGCCAAGGGCGCCTCCGCCCTGCGCCAACTCGTCGCCTGGCTCGGCGAGAAGGACTTCCTGGCCGGCATCAACACCCACTTCGCCCGCCACAAGTTCGCCAACGCCTCCCTCGCCGACTTCGTCGACTCCCTCGCCGCCCACACCGACCGCGACGTCCACACCTGGGCCGAGACCTGGCTGCGCACCACCGGAGTCGACACCCTCACCCCGCGCCTCGAAGAGAGCCACGGAGGCTGGACCCTCACCGTCGACCGCACCGGCAACCGCCCCCACCACATCGCCGCCGGCCTCTACGACCGCGCCCCCGACGGCGTCATCGAACCCCGCGAGGTCCTCGCCCTCGACGTCCCCTCCGACGAGATCCTCTCCGTGAGCGGCCCGCGCCCCGCCCTCCTCGTCCTCAACGACGGAGACCTCACCTACGCCAAGGTCCGCCTCGACGCGACCTCCCTGGAAACCGCCCTGCGCGGCGTCTCCCGGATCCCCGACCCGCTCACCCGCGCCGTCGTCTGGAACTCCCTGCGCGACATGGTCCGCGACGGCGAACTGGCCGCCGCCGACTACCTGGCCACCGCCGAAGCCCACATCCCCGAGGAATCGGACCTCGCGATCGTCCAAGGCGTCCTGTCCTTCACCCGCGCCCAGATCGCCGACCGCTACCTCACCCCGGACCGCCGGGGCGACGCCCTCACCACCCTCACCACCATCACCCGCGACCTGCTGCGACGCACCGAGGACGGCACCGACCCCGGCCTGCGGCTCCTCGCCGTCCGCACCCTCATCGACAGCGCCACCCAGCCCGACACCATCGGCGGCTGGCTCGCCGAAGGCACCGTCCCCGGCGGCCCCGAACTCGACCCCGAACTGCGCTGGCGCATCCTCGCCCGCCTCTCCGTCCTCGGCGCGGCCGGCGAAGCCGACATCGACGCAGCCCTCGCCGCCGACCCCAGCGCCACCGGCCGCGAAGGCGCCGCCCGCTGCCGGGCCGCCCTCCCGACGGCCGAGGCCAAGGCCGCCGCCTGGGAGAGCCTCTTCCACGACGACTCCCTGTCCAACTACCTCTTCACCGCCACCGCCCAGGGCTTCTGGCAGCCCGAACAGGCCGACCTGGTACGGGACTACGTACCCCGCGCATACCCGGAGGCCGTCACCCTCGCAGCCCGCCGCGGCCCCGCCATCGCCGAAGCCGCAGGCCGCTGGGCCCTCCCGGGCCACGAAATCACCGAGACCAACCTCAAGGCCGGCCGCGCAGCCCTAACGTCCCCCGACATCACCCCCCTCCTCCACCGCAAACTCGCAGACCACCTCGCCGACCTCACCCGAGCCCTACGAGCCCGCCACTAACCCCCACCCCCCCACCCCGACCAGGACCACCGACCGAACGCCTGGCCTCCACCTCGAAAATGGCCGGTGGCTGAACGCCTGACCTCCACTCCGACCAGGGGCGGTGGCCGAACGCCTGCTTCCACTCCGACCAGGGCCGGTGGCTGAACGCCTGGCCTCCGCCTCGGAAATGGGCGGTGGCTGAACGCCTGACCTCCGCTCCGACCAGGGCCGGTGGCCGAACGCCTGCTTCCACTCCGACCAGGGCCGGTGGCTGAACGCCTGGCCTCCGCCTCGGAAATGGGCGGTGGCTGAACGCCTGACCTCCGCTCCGACCAGGGCCGGTGGCCGAACGCCTGCTTCCACTCCGACCAGGGCCGGTGGCTGAACGCCTGGCCTCCGCCTCGCCTAGAGGCGGCCGCCGGATGCCTAGCTCTCCCCTCGGCCAGGGGTGGTGGCCGGACGCCCAGCTCCCTCCCCGACCAGGAACGGCGGCCAGACGCCCAGCCACCCCTTCGGCCAGGGCCTGGGGCGCCCGGCCTCCCTGGTGTCGCCCCCCAGTACCGAGAGGGCCAGCACCGGCCGACCCGGCCCCCACCCCGACAGCGGCTGGGGGCCGGATGCCCGGTCCACCCGGACAGGACCGGTCCTGCCCTGCCCGGCCCCGGGCCAAGCCCCGGCCCCAAGCCCCGGCCCCAAGCCCCGGCCCCAAGCCCCGGGCCAAGCCCCGGCCCCAAGCCCCGGGCCAAGCCCCGGCCCCAAGCCCCGGGCCAAGTCCCGGGCCAAGCCCGCCGGGGCGGCGGGAGAGCCCGTCCCCGAGCGGGCCCCGCATGCTGGCCGGTGCAACTCCGCCCGCCGGGAGGCCAGTCGGCGCCCCGCCGGCATCAGCAGCCGCACCACCCCCCCAGATCGCCACCGCGTTGAGCAGCGCACCGACCAGCAGCGCACCCGTAGAAGCCCCATGGGCCCCCCGACCCCGGCGATCCGAACGCCGACGGGATCCGCCACCTCCCCGACAGGGGGCGACGCGGGCTCCGGAGCCGGGTGGACTGGCGTTTCCGGCGCGACCAGCGCCCCCGCGTCCGCCACCACGAAACACGGAGCGCTGAGCAACAGCGGCCACACCCTGGCGCACCACACGTCCCCGGTCCGCCGGGTCACCGCCTCCACCCAGGCCCGCACGGCGAGCACCAGCGTCACGTACCCGACCGGCAGCCACACTTCGAGCCGAGACCGGTGCCGCCGCTCCCTTGCGCCCCCGTCACTCACCCACTCCTCCCGGCCACCCCCGGCGGCTTGAAATCAACCACTCATAAACCCGGGCGGTTACCCCATTCGGGTCGGATCGTTGTACCCCCGGGTGCCCGACCCCAGCCCGAACCGTTCCCGTGAGGACAACCGCATGACAGCGCCCCCCGGCACAGGCAGACGCGGCGCCGCCCCGCTCGCCGGCGGACCCCACGGCCCCGACGCGCTGCAACCACTCCTCGCCATCGTCCTCGACGCCCTGCGCACCGGAGCCCGCGCCCGCGGCGGACCGCTCCCGGCCGGCGGACCCGAGGCCGTCACCGCCCGCCTCACCGCCGCACTCGGCGACGTGTTCCCCGACCACGGACACGGCGACCACGAAGCACTACGGACCCTCGTCCACACCCTCACCGCCGGCGCCGCCGACCCCGCCGACCCCCTGTGCGCAGCCCACCTGCACTGCCCGCCCCTCGCCGTCGCAGCCGCCGCAGACCTCGCCGCCAGCGCCCTCAACGCCTCCCTCGACTCCTGGGACCAGGCCCCCGCCGCCTCCGCCCTCGAAGCCCTCCTCACCCGCACCCTCGCCGCCGAGTTCCACGACACCCCCCACCCCGACGCCGTCCTCACCACCGGCGGCACCGAAGCCAACCACCTCGCCCTCCTCCTCGCCCGCGAACGCCACGGCCCCCACCTCACCGTCCTGCACGGCGCCAACGCCCACCACTCCATCCCGCGCGCCGCCTGGCTCCTCGGCCTGCCCCCTGCCCGCAGCCTCCCCACCCCCACCGGCACCCTCACCCCCGCCACCCTCGCCGAGGCCCTCGCCGCCACCACCGGCCCCGTCCTCGTCACCGCCACCGCCGGCACCACCGACGCCGGCCTCATCGACCCCCTCGACGCCCTCGCCGACCTCTGCGACCAGCACGGCGCCGACCTCCACATCGACGCCGCCTACGGCGGCCTCCTCCACCTCAGCCCCCGCCACCGCCCCAAACTCGCCGGCCTGCACCGCGCCCGGTCGATCACCCTCGACCTGCACAAACTCGGCTGGCAACCCATCGCCGCGGGACTCCTCACCGTCCCCGACACCACCCTCCTCACCCCCCTCGCCCACCAGGCCGACTACCTCAACGCCCCCGACGACACCCGAGCCGGCCTCCCCGACCTCCTCGGCCGCTCCCTGCGCACCACCCGCCGCGCAGACGCCCTCAAGATCGCCGCCACCCTGCGCTCCCTCGGACGCGACGGCCTCACCCACCTCATCGACCGCACCTGCGCCCGCGCAGACCAGCTCGCCCGGCTCCTCGAAGCACACCCCGCCTTCGAACTCCACGCGGCGCCCACCATCAGCACCGTCCTGTTCCGGCCCACCGACGCCGACGACACCGCACTCGCCACCCTCCGCCGCACCCTCCTCCAGAGCGGCACCGCCGTACTGGGCCGGGCCACCGCCGACGGCCGCCTCTGGCTCAAGGCCACCCTGCTCAACCCCCACACCACGGCGGAGGACCTGGACGCCCTCGTGAACCTCCTGGAAGGCAGCACCCAGCGATGACCGCCCAGCACGATGCACCCCACGACCTCGTCGGAATCGGCATCGGCCCCTTCAATCTCTCCCTCGCCGCACTCGCCCACGGCCTGCCCCAGCAAGGCGCCCCGGAACTCGCCACCGCCTTCTACGACCAGCGCCGCGACTTCCGCTGGCACCCAGGACTCCTCATCGACGGAGCCACCCTCCAAGTCCCCTTCCTCGCCGACCTCGTCACCCTCGCCGACCCCTCCAGCCCCTGGTCATTCCTCAGCTACCTCAAGCACAAGGAACGCCTCTTCCCCTTCTACTTCGCCGAGAGCTTCCACATCCAGCGCGCCGAATACGACGCCTACTGCCGCTGGGTCGCCGGCCGCCTGCCCGGACTCCACTTCGGCCACCAGGTCGACGCCGTCCGCTGGAACCCCGAACGCGACCTCTTCGAAGTCGACTTCACCCAAGTCGACGCCGAAGGAGAAGCCGAAGCCCTCGGCCGCACCTACACCCGCAACCTCGCGCTCGGCATCGGCACCGCCCCCTACGTCCCCGAACCGCTGCGCCCCCTCGCCGAAGCCCCCACCGTCCCGGTGATCCACTCCTCCGAGTACCTCGACAACCGCCAGCGCATCCTCGGCGCCGACCACGTCACCGTCATCGGATCGGGCCAGTCCGGAGCCGAAGTCTTCCTCGACCTCCTCCGCTCCCGCCCCGCCGGCCGCGAACGCCTCACCTGGCTCGCCCGCACCCCCTCCTTCGCCCCCATGGAGTACTCCAAGCTCGGCCTGGAACACTTCACCCCCGACTACACCCGCTACTTCCACTCCCTCCGCGAACCGGTCCGCGACCGCCTCGTCCCCGCCCAGTGGCAGCTCCACAAGGGCATCGACGCCGCCACCATCGCCGCCATCCACGAGGAGCTCTACCGCCGCACCCTCGACGGAGGCTGGCCCGACGCCGTCCTCACCCCCGGCGTCAGCGTCCGCACCGCCGGCCGCGTCGCCACCACCAAGGTCGAACTCCACCTCGAACACGTGGACCAAGGCGCCCGCTCACGCCTCACCACCGACGCCGTCGTCCTCGCCACCGGCTACCGCGAACGCCCCCTCGCCCGCCTCCTCGCCGGACTCGACCCCTACCTGCGCAAGGACTCCTCCGGCCGCCCCCGCATCGACGACCGCTACCGGATGATCACCGACCCCGCCGTCACCGGCAGCGTCTTCGTCCAGAACGGCGAACGCCACACCCACGGCGTCGGAGCCCCCGACCTCGGCCTCGCCGCCTGGCGCAGCGCCGCCATCCTGAACACCCTGACGGGCAAAGAGCCCTACCCCCAGCCCGCCCGCACGGCCTTCACCACCTTCGGCCTCGAACAGCGGGAGCACACCCGGCCCCAACCGGCCGGCGAACTGCTCCCACTGGTCGAGCACCCGTAAGGAGAAACGTTTAGAACACCGCCTAGAAGACAGGTGTCCCGGCTCGGGTCAGCCGCCAGTCCACGGACGCGAACTGCGCCGGGTCCACCGTCCCCTTCGCCTTCACCCACTGGATGATCGTGTTGCGTATTTCATCCGAGTTCGCCCACAGCTGCTTGGACTGCGGAACGTGCGGGAAGTTGCCGCCACCCGAAGCCCGGTAGTTGTTCACCGCCAGCACGAACTGCGCCGCCGGATCCACCGGCTTCCCCTGGAACGACAGCCCTGAGATCCGCGAACCCACCGGCTCGGACACATCGATGTCGTACGTCAACCCGTACACGGCGTCGTAGTTGTAGTCCGGAATGGCTTCCGAGTTCGTCAGCTTCGCCGGATCCACCACCTCGCCGGGGGCCGTCCGCACGTAGTACCTCGCCGAGTACTCCAGGTAGTCCTTGACCTGTGCACCCGTCAGCAGCCGAGCCTCCAGCGTGTTCTCGAACGGATACAGACCCGCCGCATCCCGGATCGTCACCTGCCCGGCCGGAATCGCCGCCGTCCGCGAGAAACACGAAGCCTGTGACAGCACCGGCAGCGCGGCCCACTCCGTACCCGCCAGCGCGCCCTTCACCGTCTCCGCCTGCACGTGGCTGATCAGATCGATGATGGCCACGTCCTTGACCGGACCGTCCGCCGAGGACATCGCCTGCGTCGACGTACCGATCACCTGGTTCACATACGCCACGACCTTGCGGTGCTCGTCCGACAGCAGCCGGACTATCTTCGGGTCCTCCGCCGCCGTACTCGAATTCAGCACCCGGGCCGACACCTTCGACACCGACCAGCAGCCCTTCGCCCACGTCAGCTCGAAGTCGAACAGCGTCAGCCGCTGCCCCCACTTCAGCGGCTCGGACAGCACCACGTCCTTGCCCGTCGCCTTGTTCCGCACCCGGTACTCCGGGATCTCCGTGTGCGCGTGACCCACCAGGATCGCGTCGATCCCCGGCACCTGCTCCGCCACCAGACCCGCCGCGTTCTCGATGTACGGCAGCTGGTCCCCGTAACTCGACGTACCGCTCGAACCCGAATGCGCCGACACGATCACCACGTCCGCACCCAGCGACCGCAGCCGCGGCACGTACTTCGCAGCCTGCTCCTCAAGCCCCGGGAACGTCATCTTCCCCTGCACGTTCGCCTTGTCCCAGATCGCGATCCCCGGATTCGTCAGACCCAGCACCGCCACCTTCACGTCCCGCCCGTGCGGCGTACGCAGCCGGTGCATGCTGTACGGCGGGAACGCCGGCCGCAGCGTCTTCGCATCCAGCGCGTTCGCCCCCAGCAGCGGGAAATCGCACTGCTCCTCGAACTTCCGCAGCACCGGAATGCCGTAATTGAACTCGTGGTTCCCCAGCGCCGCCGCGTCATAACCGATCGCGTTCATCGCCTGCGCCATCGGATGCACCGGACCACGCCGCGCGGTGATCGGATCCACCTTCGCGTAGTAGTACGAAAGCTGCGTCCCCTGAATGGTGTCCCCGGCGTCGATCAGCAGCGTATTGCGCCGCCCCTTCTCCGCCCGCACCTGGTTCACCAGCGTGGAGATCTTCGCCAGACCGACGTCGTTGTGCGCCTTGTCGTCGAACTCCTTGTCCGTGAAGTAGTCCCAGTTGAAAACGTTCCCGTGCAGGTCCGTCGTCCCCATCACCGTGAACGCGTACGTCCTCGACGCCCCGCCGGAACCGCCGCCGGCCGCCGCCTCAGCTGCGGCGGCCGGGGTGCTCGTGGCCCCCGCCAACGCCACAGCCGCACCCGTCGCAGCCGAAGTGCCCAAAAATGTCCTACGGTCGAACGCCATGCCATCTCCCCTTGTGAGGTGCGTGTGTACAGATAGGCAACGCGCGTAGATTCTGACCCAGCAGTAACAAGCCGCAACACCCCCACCAGGTTTCAATCCGATGACCACCCCCGTACGAGCAGCAGTGCGAGAGTGAATCCATGACCCACGACGCATCGCACCAGCCCTACGGAACCCCCGAAGTCCCCCGCGTCGCAGTCCGCGGCGAAGCCACCCTCGAAGTCGACCCCGAAATCGCCCGCATCGGCATCACCGTCAGCGCCCGCGGCACCGACCGGCGCACCGCCCTCGAAGACCTCACCCGCCGCAACAACGCCGTCCTCGACCTCGTCAAAAGCTACGGCGACCCCGTCGAAAAACTCGAAACCGGCGCCTTCTCCATCACCCCCGAACTCACCCGCCACGGCCGCGGCGAACGCATCCGCGCCTACCACGGACGCGTCCACCTCACCGCCGAACTCAACGACTTCACCACTCTCGGCGAACTCACCACCCGCCTCGCCGACCTCGAACTCACCCAAGTCGACGGACCCTGGTGGGCCCTGCGCCCCACCTCACCCGCCCACGGCGAAGCCCGCCGCCAAGCCGTACTCGAAGCCGTCCAGCGCGCCCGCGAATACGCCGCCGCCCTCGGAGCCGACCTCGCCGCCCTCATCGAACTCGCCGACCTCGGAGCCGAGAACGCCCCCGCCCCCTTCCAGGCCGCCGGCGCAGGCATGCGCACCATGGCCTTCAGCGCCGCCGAAGACACCGGCGCCCCCGCACTCGACCTCGAACCCCAGCGCCAGACCGTCTACGCGCAGGTGAACGCACGCTTCACGATGACCCCTCCCCAGCTCTGAAAAACCGCACCACCGGGACCCCCGGGGGTGCTCATCAGAGCACCCCCATGCACATTCAACAATTGTCAACAACCTTTTGCTCAAAGGTTGTTGAGTGGACACCCGGAACCAATTTCCTACTCCCTGGTAGGGGCATACGCTCGCTCCATGCGCCGAGCGAAAATCGTATGTACCCTGGGCCCCGCCACCGACTCATACGACCAGATCAAAGCCCTGGTCGAAGCCGGAATGGACATCGCCCGCTTCAACCTCAGCCACGGCACCTACGCCGAACACGAGGACCGCTACCAGCGCGTCCGCAAGGCTGCCGACGAAACCGGCCGCAGCGTCGGCATCCTCGCGGACCTTCAAGGCCCGAAGATCCGCCTGGGCCGCTTCGCCGAAGGCCCCGTACTCCTTGAACGCGGCGACGAATTCACCATCACCGTCGAAGACCACGAAGGCGACCGCCACACCTGCGGCACCACCTACAAAGGCCTCGCCGGAGACGTCACCACCGGCGAACGCATCCTCGTAGACGACGGCCGCGTCACCCTCGAAGTCACCGCCGTCGACGGCCCCCGCGTCCACACCCGCGTCATCGAAGGCGGCATGGTCTCCGACAACAAGGGACTCAACCTCCCCGGCGTCGCAGTCTCCGTACCCGCCCTCTCCGAAAAAGACATCGAAGACCTCCGCTGGGCCCTGCGCATCGGCGCCGACATCATCGCCCTCTCCTTCGTCCGCAGCGGAAGCGACATCGAAGACGTCCACCGCATCATGGACGAAGAAGGCCGACGCCTCCCCGTCATCGCCAAGGTCGAAAAGCCCCAGGCAGTCGAAAACATCGACGACATCGTCGCCGCCTTCGACGGCATCATGGTCGCCCGCGGAGACCTCGGCGTCGAAATGCCCCTGGAACAGGTCCCCATCGTCCAGAAGCGAGCCGTCAAGCTCGCCAAGCGCAACGCCAAGCCCGTCATCGTCGCCACCCAAATGCTCGACTCGATGATCGAGAACTCCCGGCCCACCCGCGCCGAAGCCTCCGACGTCGCCAACGCCATCATCGACGGCACCGACGCCGTCATGCTCTCCGGCGAAACCAGCGTCGGCAAATACGCCATCGAGACCGTCCGCACCATGTCCCGCATCGTCGAAGCCGCCGAAGAAGACATCCTCGCCAAGGGCCTCCCCCCACTCACCGACCGCAACAAGCCCCGCACCCAAGGCGGAGCAGTCGCCCGCGCCGCCGCCGAAATGGGCGACTTCCTCGGCGCGAAATTCCTCGTCGCCTTCACCCAGAGCGGAGACACCGTCCGCCGGCTCTCCCGCTACCGCTCACCCATCCCCCTCCTCGCCTTCACCCCCGACCCCGCCACCCGCTCCCAGCTCAACCTCACCTGGGGCGTCGAAACCTTCCTCGGCCCCCACGTCGACTCCACCGACGCCATGGTCGCCCAGGTCGAAGAAGAACTCCTGCGCATCGGCCGCTGCGTACCCGGAGACGTCGTCGTCATCACCGCCGGCTCACCCCCCGGCGTCAGCGGATCCACCAACCTCGTCCGCATCCACCACATCGGCGACGCAGTCCGCTGACACCGCCCACAGGCGACACCGGCGACTACAGCACCTCACGTATAAGACGCACCGCGTCGGGCAACACCAACCGGCTCTCACCCGTACTCGGGAAGTGCCCGCCCGACGCGGTCACCCGCGCCTCCGCACCCAGCTCCCGCACGAACCGCAGCACATGCTCACCCGTCGCCTCCCCGGTCACCGGGTCATCCGCCGCGTGCAGCACCCGGAACTCCCGCGCAGCCCTACGGATCCGCTGCCAGTCGAACTCCGGCGAGAAGAACGGCGCCAACGCCCCATACCCCACCTCGCCCGACATCGACGCCACGAACACCACCCCCGCGAAAGCCCCCTCCGCCTCCGTGTCGTGCTCCTGAAGCAGCCGCAGCACATTCACCCCACCCAGACTGTGACCCACCAGCACCGTCTCACCGGCCGGCGCACCGCCCGCCGCCGCGGCCTGCAGCTCCTTCAGCCACACACCCGCCTCCGGAGCGAACGGCTCGGGGAAGTTCGGGATCCGCACCTCGTGCCCCTCCGAAGCGAACTCCTCACCCGTCGCCGTGTACCAGTGCTCCCCGGCACCCATCCCGTACCCGTGCGCGATCACGATCTTGCCCATGGCTCCGCCCCCGTATCCCGTAGTCGATCCTTCAATCGAAACGCTACGCAGCGTTTCGATAAAACGCTAGGGCTATCGTGAAGCCGTGTCAATCACTCCTTCGAGCAACTCTTCGAGCACCCCGCCCCGCACCGGCGGCCGCCTCCGCAACGAAGACGCCCACCACTCCGTCCTCGAAGCCACCGCCGCACTCCTCGTCGAGAACGGCTACGGCGCCCTCACCATCGAAGGCGTCGCCAAGCGCGCCAACGTCGCCAAGAGCACCGTCTACCGCTGGTGGAAATCCAAGCCCGCCCTCGTCATGGACGCCTACGCCCACGAAACCGCCGCCCGCGTCCCCGAACCCGACACCGGCACCCTCACCGGCGACCTCACCGCCTTCGTCACCGACCTCTACCGCATCGGCCGCGACCCCGTCCGCGCCAAAGCCCTCACCGGCCTCATGGCCGAAGCCCAGCTCGACCCCGCCTTCGCCGACCCCTTCCGCGCCTGGGTCGCCACCCGCCGCGATGTCGTCGCCACGCTCCTGACGAGGGCGGCCGCCCGCGAGGAACTCCCCGCCGGCACGGACCTCGACCACGCCATCGACCTGGTCTTCGGCCCGTTCTGGTACCGCCTCCTCATCGCCCACGCACCTCTCGACCCGGCCGACGCCGAAGCCCACGTGACGACCGTCCTGCACGGCCTGGCAGGCACGAAGTCCCCTTGACCGCGCGCCGACTTGAGGTCGTAGCCTCCCGGCAGCCTGCGCCGCACGGTCACCAGCCTGGGCGGCAGCGGGGACCTGCCGGGTTAGTGCTTCGGCCCGATGTGGGCGTCCATGAGCGCGACGGAGTCCTTGCGGGCGATCGATACGTTGAAGGGGTCGCAGCCCCGGGCCAGGATCGTCCACTGGACGCCTACCTTGGCGAGCGTGTCCGTGCAGAGCTTCCGGATGTCGTCGGATTTGTTCGTGAAGAAGTACCGGGGGTACTCGTAGCGCTTCCCGTTCCGGACGGTCCAGTTGGTGACCCGGCACCCGTCGGAGTGGATCAGCCCCCGGATGAACTCCCACGGGTGGGCGTCGACGATGGTCTGCTGCCAGTCCTCAAGGACGATGCGCCGATCATGCTTCTTGCCGGGTCCGTGCTGCGGGAACAGGCAGGTCCAATGGTGGGTGTAGGACTTGACCTCCACGCAGCCTTGCCGTTGGACCCGTCCCACCTTGGGCAAGGACATGACGAGGTGCATCGCCGCTTCGGCGGCGTCGATGAGGCCGGGCCAGGAGGCGTCGCAGTAGACGGACAGGTGATGCTGCTTGTACTTGGAGACGATGTGGCCGTCACCGAGGTAGAGGCCCAGTAGGTAGGCGTATGCGGGTTGGTCGACTTCGTGGCCGGTACATCTTGGGCAGTCGGTCGGGCGGACGAACGCCTCACCCCGGTGTCTTCGGTCCTCGGACCGCCACCAGCCGATGGTGCCGCGCGGTATGCCCAGGTGTTCGGCGACCACTCGATTGGTCACGCCCCGGCGCATCAGCAGGACTGCTTCTTCGCGTATCGAAGGATTGTGCTCCACACTCGGGAGCTTCGTCGCTGTTCGTCCAGTTGGTCGCAATTCGAAGCTGCGTTCACTGTGACGAGTGAAGATCATAAAATTGCTTGGCGACCTTGGAAACGAAGGAGAAGTGCCCCGAGTCGGATTCGAACCGACGCTGAATGGGTTTTGAATCCATGGCCTCTACCGCTGGGCTATCGGGGCCCCTTCGAAACGAAGGATACCTAATACCCTCCGTGTCACAAACATACAGGAGCTAGGTAGGCTCGGGGGAGCTGAATCGCCTTGCACCAAGGAGCCCCCCGTGACCGCCGAGCACGAGTCGACGCCCACGCCCGACGCCGACCAGTCGCACGTTCCGCCGCTGACGACGCGTGTCGTCATCGCCGAGGACGAGGCGCTCATCCGTCTCGACCTCAAGGAGATGCTTGAGGAAGAGGGCTACGCCGTTGTCGGTGAGGCCGGAGACGGCCAGACCGCCGTCGAGCTGGCCCGGGAGCACCGTCCCGACCTGGTCATCCTTGACGTGAAGATGCCCGTCCTGGACGGGATCTCCGCCGCCGAGAAGATCGCGGAGGAGTCCATCGCCCCCGTGCTGATGCTCACCGCGTTCTCGCAGCGCGACCTGGTCGAGCGGGCGCGCGACGCCGGGGCCATGGCCTATCTCGTGAAGCCCTTCAGCAAGAGCGATGTCGTCCCCGCCATCGAGATGGCCGTGTCCCGCTTCGCCGAGCTCCGTGCGCTGGAGAAGGAGGTCGCCGACCTCTCGCTGCGCCTGGAGACGCGCAAGCTCGTGGACCGCGCCAAGAGCATCCTGCAGACGCAGTACGGGCTCTCCGAGCCGGCCGCCTTCCGGTGGATCCAGAAGACCTCCATGGACCGCCGGATGTCCATGCAGCAGGTCGCCGAGGCCGTCATCGAGGACGCCGAGGAGAAGAAGGCCGCCGCGGGCAAGGGCGAGTAGCAGCCCGTAGTACGGCAAAGAGTGAGGCCCCCTCCGGATCCAGGATCCGGAGGGGGCCTCACTCGTACCGAAGGGGGGTGCTCAGTCCTCGCCGAGGTACGCCTTGCGGACGTCCTCGTTGACCAGGAGTTCGCGGCCCGGGCCCGACAGGACGACCTTGCCGATCTCCATCACGTGGCCCTGGTCGGCCAGGGAGAGCGCCGCCTGGGCGTTCTGCTCGACCAGGAGGATGGTCGTGCCCTGGGACTTGAGCTCGGCGATGGTCGCCATGATCTTCTGCATCATGATCGGCGAGAGGCCCATGGAGGGCTCGTCGAGCATGAGCAGCTTCGGGCGGGACATGAGCGCGCGGCCCATGGCGAGCATCTGCTGCTCGCCGCCCGAGAGGGTGCCGGCGGCCTGCTTGCGGCGCTCTCCCAGGATCGGGAAGAGGTCGTAGGCGCGCTGGACGTCCTTCTGGATGCCGTCCTTGTCCTTACGGAGGAAGGCGCCGAGGAGGAGGTTGTCCTCGATGGTCATGCGCGGGAAGATGTGCCGCCCCTCGGGGGAGTGGGCGAGTCCGAGCGCGACGATGTCGTGCGCGGGGATCTTCTTGAGGGACTTGCCCTGGAACTTGATCTGGCCGCCGCGCGGTTTGATCAGGCCCGACAGGGTGCGCAGGGTCGTCGTCTTGCCGGCGCCGTTGGTGCCGATGAGGGTGACGATCTGGCCGGCGTCGACGCTGAAGGTGATGCCCTTGACGGCTTCGATCTTGCCGTAGGCGACGCGGAGGTCCTCGACCTCGAGGAGTGCGGTCACCGGTCTTCTCCGTCCGTGCTGGTCGCGCTGGTCGTGCTGTCCGTCGCCTCGTCCGCCGCGGTGTCGGCCGCGGCCGCCTCGCCGTGTGCGGCTTCGCTGTGTGCTTCGGCTGCTTCGACTTCGGCGAGTTCTTCGGCGCCGGGGGCGCCTTCGAAGGGTTCGCCGAGGTAGGCGGCGATGACGCGCTCGTCGCCCTGGACCTCGGCGGCGGTGCCTTCGATGAGCTTTTCGCCCTGGACGAGGCAGGCGACGCGGTCGCAGAGGTTGAAGATGAAGCGCATGTCGTGCTCGATGACGAGGACGGCGATGCCCTGGTCCCGGATGGCGAAGATGAGTTCTTCGGTGGTCCGGGTCTCCTGCGGGTTCATGCCGGCGGTGGGCTCGTCCAGGAGGATGAGACCGGGGTCGCTGGCCAGCGCGCGGGCGATTTCGAGCTTGCGCTGGTCGCCGTAGGGGAGGTTGCGGGCGAGGTGTTCGGCCTTGTCGGCGAGGCCGATGAACTCGAGGAGTTCCATGGACCGCTTGCGGCTCGCTGCTTCTTCCCGGCTGAAGTTGGGGAGGCGCAGGAGGGAGGACCAGAGGCCGACCTTGGTGCGGGTGTGGCGGCCGACGAGGACGTTTTCCAGGACCGTCATGTTGTTGAAGAGACGGATGTTCTGGAAGGTGCGGGCAATGCCGGCCTTCGTGACCTTGTACGACTTGGGGGGCAGGACCGTGCCCTTGTACCGGACTTCTCCCTCGGTGGGGATGTAGAGGCCGGTGAGGCAGTTGAAGAAGGTGGTCTTGCCGGCGCCGTTGGGGCCGATGAGGCCGACGATTTCGCCGCTGCGCACGGTGAGGTCGACGTTCTTGACGGCGGTGAGGCCGCCGAAGCGCATCGTGACGCCTCGTGCGTCGAGGACGGTCTCCGCCGTGGTGGCGGGGGTTTCGGTGGTGGTGGTCGTCATGGGTCAGACCCCTGCCTTGCCGAGGACCGTGGGCGCTTCCATGTCCTTGTGGAGTTCGAGCTGGTTGCGCTTGTTGGGGATGAGACCTTCGGGGCGCAGGCGCATCAGGATGATGAGGGCGACGCCGAAGGCGAGGAGCTGGTACTCGCCCAGGAACTGGAGCTTGTTGGGGAGCAGGAAGAGCAGTGATCCGCCGACGAGGGGGCCGGAGATGGTTCCCATGCCGCCGAGGACGACTGCGGCGAGCAGGAAGGCGGAGTTCGGGGGTACGGCGTTGGCGAAGACGTACTGGTCCGGGGTGACGGTGTAGTTCACGTGGGCCTGTACGGCGCCTGCGAGTCCGGCGAGGGTGGCGCCGAGGGCGAAGGCGATGAGCTTGACGCGGAAGCCGTTGATGCCCATGGCTTCGGCGGCGGTCTCGTCTTCGCGGATGGCGACCCAGGCGCGGCCGATGCGGGATTCGGAGCTTCGTCGGAAGACCATGACCACGATGAGGGTGATCAGGAGCATCAGGAAGAAGTAGTTGGCGAAGCGTCCGATGGTGAAGCCGGCGATGGTGTGGGGGGCGCCGAAGTCGAATCCGAAGAGGTCGACGTTGGGGATGTTGGCGATGCCGTTGGGCCCGTTGGTGATGTCGGGGCCGGAGACGCCGTCGAGGTTGTTCATGGAGATGCGGAAGATCTCACCGAAGCCGAGCGTCACGATGGCGAGGTAGTCGCCGCGCAGTCGCAGGGTGGGTGCGCCGATGAGGACGCCGAAGACCATGGAGGCGGCGGCGCCGATGAGGATGGCGGCCCAGAAGGGGAGCTGCACTCCGAAGGGGGAGTTGGGGGAGCCGGAGACCAGGGCCGCGGTGTAGGCGCCGACGCCGAGGAAGGCGACGTAGCCGAGGTCGAGGAGGCCGGTGAGGCCGACGACGATGTTCAGGCCGAGGGCGACGGTGGCGAAGATGAGGATGTTGACGCCGAGGGTCGCGTACTGGTCGTCGGACTGGGTGAAGGGGAAGGCGGCCGCTGCTGCGAAGGCGCCGACGAGGGCGACGTTGCGGTGGCGGGTGGTGAGGGTGGTGATGCGGGCCATGAGGCCGGCCTTGTTGAAGGCGGCGAAGCCGAACGAGGCGGTGATCAGGAAGCCGATGAAGAGTTCCTGGTACGGGGTGGTGATGCCGTACGTGAAGACGCCCAGGCCGACGGCGAGGACGCCGGCGATGATGAGGATCTCGGTCCAGGCGGGGAGCGCGCGGGCGGGCTTGGCCGGGCCGGAGGTGAAGGCGGCCTTGGCGCTGGTGACCTTGTTGCGCGCGTTGTGCTTGGACTGTTCCCAGCTGCTGTCGTCGGGGTCGGGTCCTTCGAGGACGGGGCGTTCGAAGGGGAGCGCGAGGGCGCCGGCGAGGGCGAGCAGGGTGACGATGGCGGCGATGCCGGCCCCGGGTTCGAGGTCGACGATGACGCCGTTGAGGCTGACGATCGAGAAGACCGTGTACCAGGTGGTGACGAACGCGGCGAGGGCCGAGAGCTTGATCGCGGCGTCGGCGCCTGCGGGGGTCAGCCAGCCCAGGCCCTTGATCCCGTAGGAGGAGAGGCCGAAGAGGGCGGTGAGGAGGCCGCCGACGAGGACGAGCCACTGGAGTCCGCCGGGGTATCCGACGACGGTGAGGTCGCCGGGGAAGGCGGTGGTCCAGGTCCAGGGGAGGAAGCAGGAGACGACGGTGAGGGCGCCGCCTGCGGTCGCGAGGGCGCGGCCGGTCTTCTCCGGGAGGGGGATGAATCCCTTGGCCTTGGTGGGCTCTGCGTTCATGGTCGTGGTGTCCGTGGTGGTGGTCGTCATGGTCATCACGCCCTGTCCGCGACGCGCTCGCCCAGCAGGCCTTGTGGCCTGAAGAGGAGGACGAGGATGAGGAGGACGAACGCCCAGGTGTTGCCCCAGGTCTGTCCGCCGAGCTGTTCGAAGCCGGGGATGTCGGCGACGTAGGCGGTGGTGAGGGTCTCGGCGAGGCCGAGGACGAGTCCGCCGATCATGGCGCCGTAGATGTTGCCGATGCCGCCGAGGACTGCTGCGGTGAAGGCCTTGAGGCCGAGCAGGAAGCCCATCTTGAAGTTGACTTCGCCGTACTTGAGGCCGTAGGCGACGGCTCCGACTGCGGCGAAGGCGGCGCCGAGGGCGAACGCGACCGTGATGATGCGGTCGGTGTTGATGCCCATGAGCTTGGCGGTGTCGGGGTCCTGCGAGGTGGCCTGCATGCCGCGGCCGGTGCGGGTCTTCTTGACGAAGAAGCCGAGGATGGCCATGGAGATGGGGGCGGCGAGCAGGAGGAAGACGTCACCGGTCTGGATGGTGATGCTGCCGAGGTGGAAGGGGCCGCCGGGGATCTCGGGGAAGACGACCTTCGACTTCGCGCCGGGGTACCAGGCCCATACGGCCTGCTGGAGTGCGAGGGAGAGGCCGATGGCGGTGATGAGCGGGGCCAGGCGGGGGGCGCTGCGCAGGGGGCGGTAGGCGAATCGTTCGGCGCCGACGGCTATGAGCGTGGCGACGATGATCGCGCCTATGAGCATGAGCGGGAGGGCGACCCACATGGTGGTGCCGCCGGGGAGCATGGTCCAGACGGTGAGGGCCCCGAATCCGCCGGTCATGAAGATCTCGCCATGCGCGAAGTTGATGAGCTGGACGATGCCATAGACCATCGTGTAGCCGATGGCGACGAGCCCGTACATGGATCCCAGTAGCAGGCCGTTGACCAGCTGTTGCGGCAGTTCGTGCACCGCAGGTCCTCCGAGTCTTTCGACGGATGTGACTCCGCGCGGGGCGCTTTGTGCGCGCCCCGCGCGGCAGGTTGGTGGTGCTCCCGTGGCCGGCCGTTCGAGCGGACTACCGGCTACGGGTGGGGTGGGTGACCGGTGAGGGTCAGCCGCCGAGGGTGCCCGACTCGACGGACTTCCACTCGGTGCCCTCGACCTTGTAGACGGTGAGCTGCTTGTTGGTGGCGTCACCGAACTCGTCGAAGGAGACCTTGCCGGTCACACCGTCGAAGGAGACGCCCTGGACTGCGGCGAGGACCTTGGCGCGGGCGTCGGCGGGGAGCTTGCCGTTGTTGGCGTCGACGGTGGCCTTGACGGCCTCGATGATCGCCCAGGCGGAGTCGTAGGAGTAGCCGCCGTACGCGGCGAAGGGCTCCTTGTATCCGGCCTTGGTGTAGTTGGCGACGAAGTCCTTGGCGGACGGCAGGCTCTCGACCGGGGCGCCGACCGAGGTGGCGAGGTCGCCCGCGGCGCCGGCGCCGGCGAGCTCGACGTACTTCTTGTCGTAGATGCCGTCACCTCCGACGAGCGGGATGTTGGCGCCGGAGGCCTTGATCTGCTTGGAGAGCGGGCCGGCCGCGGGGTACTCGCCGCCGTAGTAGACGACGTCGGCGCCGGAGCTCTTGACCTGGGTCACGATGGCGCCGAAGTCGGTGCTCTCCGGGTCGATGTGGCCTTCGCCGGCGATCTTGCCGCCGAGCTTGGTGAACTCGCCCTTGAAGGTGCCCGCGAGGCCGGCGCCGTACGTCTTCTTGTCATCGATGATGAAGACGTTCTTCTTGCCGGCCTTGTTGAAGAGGTACTGCGCCGCGAACGGGCCCTGGATGGCGTCCGTGGTGGCGGTGCGGAAGTAGCTCTTGTAGGTGCGGACCTTCTCGCCGGTCGCCCACTTCGGTCCCTGGGTGAGGGAGGGGCTGGTGTTGGCGGGGGAGATCTGGACGAGCTTGGCGTCGTCGAAGACCTTCTGCATGGACTCCGAGACGGAGGAGTTCAGCGGGCCGACGACGCCGAGGACGTCCTTGTCGGCGGTGAGCTTGGTGGCGTTCTGCTGGCCGGAGGAGGCCTGGGCCTGGTCGTCGAGGGCCTGGATCTTGAAGGTGACGCCCTTGACGTACTTCTTCTCGTTGGCCTGCTTGGCGGCGAGGTCCGCGGAGTTCTTGATGCCGAGGCCGAGGGCGGAGAGGTCGCCGGTCAGCGGGGCGTCGACGCCGATGACGACCGTGGTGTCGCCGCTGGCGGCGTCGTTGGCCTTGTCTCCGCGCGATCCGCAGGCGGTGAGGGTGAGGGCGCCCGCGGCGAGCGCGGCGGTCACGGCAATGAGAGAACGCTGACGCACGATCAGTCCTTTCCTGGCACTGCGTCCCCCGTGGGACGCACCGTGTCGAACGCGGGGAACCGAACTGAAAGGAATCCGGCTGGTCGCGGTGACTGGCCGTGACTCTAAGCGGGTCTTGGGACGTTATGGAGGGCTGAGGCCAATGATGTGACTCTCTTGTTATGCCACGGCGTAATACATAGCGGATCTCTGCGGGTGGAAAGGGGGAAATCCGGCCGGTTCGTCTTGTCCGCATGCTGAGACGGGTGAGGACCGTTGAGTGGTTTGAGTACTGTCACGCCAGGACTCTGGGCCCTTTTGGTCATGACGGCGGAGGGGTGCTCGCGTCTCGATCTTCGGGACAGGCCCTGGTCAGGGCGGTGGAGAGATCCTTCGCATAACGGTCACCGGGGATGTAGCTGTGATCCTCTTTTTCAAACCCATTACTTAGGGTTACTTCGAGGAATGGGAGTCCGGAATTCCGTGCCACATGCACGCAGTCTGTGACCCGAATCCGTACGGCGAGGTCACGGGCCTCGCCCGGGGCGAGCGTGGCCGGAAGTGGTGGCCTGACCTCCAGCGTCAGCGCCCGCGAGGGCTGCTCCAGCCGCTCCAGGGTGATGGCCGGACCGGCCGAGGCGCGCACACGGACGGTGAACTCGAACACCGCGGCGGAGGGGTCCTGCGCCGAGCCCGGCGCGGGCCCCGGCGCGGGCTCCTGCGCGGGCTCCTGCGCGGCCGGACCGGCGTACGCGAGGGAGAACGCCTGCGAGGGCGCGGGCGGCCTGTACGGGGCGGGGCGCGGCCGGGCCGCGTACAGCGCGGCGCCGCCGGCGAGGACGGCGGACACGCAGGTCAGCGCCCCGAGGGCCAGGACGGCCCGCCGGTGGCCCTCGTAGGCCTCGCGGACCCGCCGGACGGCCGGGGGCGTGCGCGGCGGCCGGGGGGCGGTGTGCGGGCTCCCGTGGCCGTCGAGGGACTCGGTGCCCTCCCCGGGCTCCACCGGGCCGATGCCGCCGCTCACTGCCAGGGACCGTCCGTCGGGGCGCCCGACCGGTAGCGGTCCGCGCAGCGGCGCTCCGCCTCCCGGGCGGTGAGCTCGTGCGCGGCCGCCGGGCCCTTGGCGTCGCGCTCGGCGCGGGCGTCGGCGAGGACGGCGCGCAGGATGTCGTTCTGGCCGCCGGACAGGCCCATGGCCTGGTAGTCGAGGTGGACGGCGTCCTTGCCCTCGCCCGCGTCGAGGACCACGCCCGCCCAGTGGGTGATCAGGCGGGTGCAGAGGTCCTGGGGCGCCGGTGGCGCGGAGGCCGTGGGGCGTGGGGTGGCGGGCCCGCCGCCGGCGCAGCCGAGCGGTGCGGCGGCCAGCAGCGCCGTCGTCGCCGCCGCGGCCAAGGCGCGCCGCGGCGCCGGTCCGGATCCCATGCGGGGAACGCTAGACGGGCGCCGCGGCGAGGGCAACGGCTAGTTGTTGCCGTCCTGTTGCGGGTTCGCGTCGCGCAGCAGGCAGGTCAGGCGGGCGGTGCAGACCCGGCGGTCCTGTTCGTCCGTGATGACCACCTCGTAGGTGGCGGTGGAGCGGCCCCGGTGCACGGGGGTGGCGACGCCGGTGACGAGGCCGGAGCGGGCGCCGCGGTGGTGGGTGCAGTTCAGGTCGACGCCGACGGCGACCTTGGTGATGCCGCCGTGCATCATCGCGCCGACCGAGCCGATGGTCTCGGCGAGCACGGCGGAGGCCCCGCCGTGGAGGAGGCCGTAGGGCTGGGTGTTGCCCTCGACGGGCATGGTGGCGACGACGCGCTCGGCGGAGGCCTCCAGGATGCGGATGTCCATCCGCTTGCCGAGGTCGCCCGCCGAGAACAGCGCGGGCAGGTCGATGCCCAGGGCCGTGTACTCGTCGAGGACCTCCTGCGGGAACTTCACCGCGTGCTGCTGCTCGCCCATGGGCCTACTCCGTTCGTCAACGTTCGTTAACCATCTTGTCCTGGGAGCGTTCTATCAGGACGGCTCGAAGCGCACGACGACGGACTTGCTCGCCGGGGTATTGCTGGTGTCCGCCGTGGAGTCGAGGGGCACCAGCACGTTGGTCTCGGGGTAGTAGGCGGCGGCGCAGCCGCGGGCGGTCGGGTAGTGCACGACGCGGAAGCCGGGGGCGCGCCGCTCCACGCCGTCGCGCCACTCGCCGACGAGGTCGGTGTACGAGCCGTCGGCGAGCCCGAGTTCGGCGGCGTCCTCGGGGTTGACCATGACCACGCGGCGGCCGCCGGTGATCCCGCGGTAGCGGTCGTCGAGGCCGTAGATGGTGGTGTTGTACTGGTCGTGGCTGCGCAGGGTCTGCAGGAGCAGGCGCCCCGGCGGGAGGTGCGGGTACTCCACGGGGGCGGCGGTGAAGTTCGCCTTGCCGGTCTTCGTGGGGAAGCGGCGCTCGTCGCGCGGGGCGTGCGGGAGCTGGAAGCCGCCGGGGCGGGAGGCGCGGGCGTTGAAGTCCTCGAAGCCGGGGACGACGCGGGAGATCCGGTCGCGGATGGCCGCGTAGTCCCGCTCGAACTCCTCCCAGGGGGTCGCGGAGGCCTCGCCGAGGACGGCGCGGGCCATGCGGGCCACGATCGCCGGTTCGGAGATCAGGTGCGGGGAGGCCGGGGCGAGGTTGCCGCGGGAGGCGTGGACCATGCCCATGGAGTCCTCGACGGTGACGAACTGTTTGCCTGACGCCTGGACGTCCTTGTCGGTGCGGCCGAGGGTGGGCAGGATCAGGGCGCGCCGGCCGGTGACCGCGTGGGAGCGGTTGAGCTTGGTGGAGACGTGGACGGTCAGGGAGGCGCGGCGGATCGCGGCCTCGGTGACCTCGGTGTCGGGGGTGGCGCCGACGAAGTTGCCGCCCATGGCGAAGAGCACCTTGGCCTCGCCGTCGCGCAGGGCCTGGATGGAGCGGACCACGTCGAAGCCGTGCTCGCGGGGCGAGGTGATGCCGAATTCCTTGTCGAGCGCGTCGAGGAAGGCGGGTGCGGGGCGCTCGAAGATCCCCATGGTGCGGTCGCCCTGGACGTTGGAGTGGCCGCGGACGGGGCAGACGCCGGCGCCGGGGCGGCCGATGTTGCCGCGCAGCAGCAGCAGGTTGACGACCTCGCGGATGGTGGCGACGGAGTGCTTGTGCTGGGTCAGGCCCATGGCCCAGCAGACGATGGTGCGCTTCGAGGCCAGGATCATGGCCAGGGCGCGCTCGATGTCGGGGCGGCTCAGGCCGGTGGCGGTGAGGGTCGCGTCCCAGTCGGTGTCCTTGGCGGCGGCCGCGAACTCCTCGTAACCGTGGGTGTGTTCGCGGATGAACTCCTCGTCGGTGGCGCCGCCCGCCTCGATGACCAGCTTGTTCAGGAGGCGGAAGAGGGCCTGGTCGCCGCCGATGCGGATCTGGAGGAACAGGTCGTTGAGGGCGGTGCCCTTGAGCATGCCGAGGGGCGTCTGCGGGTTCTTGAACCGCTCCATGCCGGCCTCGGGCAGCGGGTTCACCGAGATGATCTTCGCGCCGGCGGACTTGGCCTTCTCCAGGGCGGAGAGCATGCGGGGGTGGTTGGTGCCCGGGTTCTGCCCGGCGACGATGATCAGGTCGGCCTGGTGGAGGTCTTCGAGGGAGACGCTGCCCTTGCCGATGCCGATGGTCTCGTTCAGTGCGGAGCCCGAGGACTCGTGGCACATGTTCGAGCAGTCGGGCAGGTTGTTGGTGCCGAACTCGCGGACGAACAGCTGGAAGAGGAAGGCCGCTTCGTTGCTGGTGCGGCCCGAGGTGTAGAAGAGGGCCTCGTCGGGGGAGGCGAGGGCCTTCAGCTCCTCGGCGATGATCGTGAAGGCCCGCTCCCAGCTCACGGCCTCGTACCGGCCGGAGCCTTCCGCCAGGTACATCGGCTGCGTGATGCGGCCCTGCTGGCCGAGCCAGTAGCCCGAGCGCGTCTCCAGGTCGGCGAGCGGGTGCTCGGCGAAGAACGCGGGGGTGACCCGGCGCAGGGTGGCTTCCTCCGCGACGGCCTTGGCGCCGTTCTCGCAGAACTCGGCGGCGTGCCGCTTGTCGCCCTCGGGCCAGGCGCAGCCGGGGCAGTCGAAGCCGTTCTTCTGGTTGACCTTGAGGAGGGTGCGGGCGGTACGGGCCAGGCCCATCTGCTCCTGCGCGATCCTCAGGGTGTGCCCGATCGCGGGCAGGCCGGCGGCCGCGTGCTTGGGGGGCGTCACCTGGGGTGCGTCCTGTACGGGATCCCCTGTGGGCGGCTTGGTGGCCATGTCGCTCCCCTTTGAGCAGTCCGCTGTCTACACCTCCGATCCTGTCACGCTCCGTCCGCGGCGCCGAAGCCGGATTTCGCCGGCCCTTCGCCCGGGCCCTTCGCCCGGCCTCGCCGGCCGGCCTCTTCGCCCCGCCTCTTCGCCCTGCCTCTTTGCCCCGCCTCTTTGCCCCGCCGCGCAGCCCGGCCGGATTTGTCGGTGGCGGCGCCTAGGATCGGGGGCGTGGCAGATTCAGCATCGAAGAAGACCGACCAGCCGACCGCAGCGGACCGCCCCCGCCTGATGCTCATGGACGGGCACTCCTTGGCGTACCGGGCGTTCTTCGCCCTGCCCGCGGAGAACTTCACCACCGCGACGGGGCAGCCGACCAACGCCATCTACGGGTTCGCGTCGATGCTGGCGAACACGCTGCGCGACGAGGCGCCCACGCACTTCGCGGTGGCGTTCGACGTATCGCGCAAGACGTGGCGCTCGGCGGAGTTCCCCGAGTACAAGGCGAACCGTTCCAAGACCCCCGACGAGTTCAAGGGGCAGGTGGAGCTGATCGGCGAGCTCCTCGACGCGATGAGCGTGCCGCGCTTCGCGGTCGACGGCTTCGAGGCCGACGACGTGATCGCGACGCTCGCCACCCAGGCCGAGGCCCTCGGCTTCGACGTGCTGATCGTCACCGGCGACCGGGACTCCTTCCAGCTCGTCTCCGAGCACACCACGGTGCTCTACCCGACCAAGGGCGTCTCGGAGCTCACCCGCTTCACCCCCGAGAAGGTCGAGGAGAAGTACGGGCTCACCCCCCAGCAGTACCCGGACTTCGCGGCCCTGCGCGGCGACCCGTCCGACAACCTCCCCGGCATCCCGGGCGTCGGCGAGAAGACCGCCGCCAAGTGGATCACCCAGTTCGGGTCGTTCGCGGAGCTCGTCGAGCGCGCCGAAGAGGTCAAGGGCAAGGCCGGGCAGAACTTCCGCGACCACCTGGACGCCGTGAAGCTCAACCGGGTGCTGACCGAGATGGTCAAGGACGTCGCCCTGCCCAAGACCCCCGCCGACCTGGCCCGCGCCCCCTACGACCGGACGGCCGTCACCGGAGTCCTGGACGTACTGGAGATCCGCAACGCCTCCCTGCGCGAGCGGCTGCTCGCCGTCGACCCGGGCGCGGCCGAGCAGGAGGCCCCGGCCCCGGCCGCCGCCGCGGTCGAGCTGGACGGCTCCGTGCTCGGCGCCGGCGAGCTCGCGCCGTGGCTGGAGAACCACGCGGGCGCCCCGCTCGGCATCTCCACCGTCGACACCTGGGCGCTCGGCACCGGCAACGTCTCCGAGATCGCGCTGGCCTCGGCCGGCGGCGCCGCCGCCTGGTTCGAGCCGTCCGCGCTGGACGAGGCCGACGAGCGGGCCTTCGCCGCCTGGGCCGCCGACGCCGCCAGGCCCAAGGTGGTGCACAACGCCAAGGCCCTCATGCGGGTCTTCCCCGAGCACGGCTGGACCCTGGCCGGGGTCGCCATGGACACCGCGCTCGCCGCCTACCTGGTCAAGCCCGGCCGCCGCTCCTTCGCGCTGGACGTGCTCTCCCAGGAGTACCTGCACCGGGAGCTGGCGCCCGCCGCCGCCGACGGGCAGCTCGCCTTCGGCGCCGACGACACCGCCGAGGCCGAAGCCCTGATGGCGCAGGCCCGCGCCGTCCTGGACCTCGGCGACGCCTTCGCGGTGAAACTGCCCGAGCTGGGCGCCGCCGAGCTGCTCCACGACATGGAGCTGCCCACCTCCGAGCTGCTCGCCCGGCTGGAGCGGGCCGGCATCGCCGTCGACCAGAGCCACCTCGAAGCGATGGAGCAGCAGTTCGCCGCGGCCGTGCAGCAGGCGGTGAAGGAGGCGCACGCGGCGGTGGGCCACGAGTTCAACCTCGGCTCGCCCAAGCAGCTCCAGGAGGTGTTCTTCGGCGAGCTGGACCTGCCGAAGACGAAGAAGACCAAGACCGGCTACACCACCGACGCCGACGCGCTCGCCTGGCTGGCCACCCAGACCGACCACGAACTGCCCGTGCTCATGCTCCGCCACCGCGAGCAGGCCAAGCTGCGGGTCACCGTCGAGGGCCTGGTCAAGATGATCGCCGCCGACGGCCGGGTGCACACCAGCTTCAGCCAGACCGTCGCCGCGACCGGCCGGCTGTCCTCCACCGACCCCAACCTGCAGAACGTGCCGGTGCGCACCGACGAGGGCCGGGCCATCCGCCGCGGCTTCGTCGTCGGCGAGGGCTACGAGTCCCTCATGACCGCGGACTACAGCCAGATCGAGCTGCGCGTCATGGCGCACCTCTCCGAGGACGCGGGCCTCCTCGAAGCCTTCCAGTCGGGCGAGGACCTGCACACCACCGTCGCCTCCCAGGTGTTCGGCGTCGAGCGCTCCGAGGTCGACGCCGAGATGCGGCGCAAGATCAAGGCCATGTCCTACGGCCTGGCCTACGGGCTCTCCGCGTTCGGCCTCGCCCAGCAGCTGAACATCGAGCCCGGCGAGGCCCGCGGCCTGATGGAGACCTTCTTCGAGCGCTTCGGCGGGGTCCGGGACTACCTGGGCCGCGTGGTCGAGGAGGCCCGCGCGACCGGCTACACGGCCACGGTCTTCGGCCGCCGCCGCTACCTCCCGGACCTCAACAGCGACAACCGCCAGCGCCGCGAGGCCGCCGAGCGGATGGCGCTGAACGCCCCGATCCAGGGCACCGCCGCCGACATCGTCAAGGTCGCGATGCTGCGCGTGGACAAGGCGATCACCGGGGCCGGACTGAAGTCGCGGATGCTGCTCCAGGTCCACGACGAAATCGTGCTGGAGATCGCCCCCGGGGAACGCAAGCAGGTGGAGGAACTGGTGCGCCGCGAGATGGCCGCCGCCGTCGACCTGCGGGCCCCGCTGGACGTGTCCGTGGGCGTCGGCCCCGACTGGGAGTCCGCCGCGCACTGAGCGCCCGTGCCCGGGCCCGTGGTCCGGGCAGCGCCCGTCCCCGCCTACGCGGTGGGGACGGGCGTTTTCGCGTCCGCGTCCGTGTCCCCGGCCGGGCCCGCTCCCGCGGACGAGCGGGCGCGGACCCGCCGTTGGTGCAGGCGCACGAGGGCCCCGTACAGCAGCAGCCCCACGGCGAGTCCGCCGCCCGCGCCGAAACAGATGGTCGGGATGATGTCGAGCGGGGTGCGGATCCGGTCGAAGAAGGTGAAGAAGCGCAGCACGCGCAGGGTGACCCCGACCGCCGCGCAGCCGAGGACCAGCGCGAGCGCGCCCCACACCCCGGCCCGGTCCAGCACCGGGACGGACACGGGGGCCGGCGCGTCCGGCAGCCGGCGCAGCGCGGTCACCGTGAACCACACCAGGAAGCAGGCCGAGAGCGCCGAAGTCCCGTACTGCAGGTACGAGTAGAGGGGCAGCCCGAAGGCCAGCGGCTCGCCCAGCTCCGGCAGGGTGCGCGTCCCGAAGCGGTCGACGTGCGTGAAGCCGTCCCACACCACGTGCGTGAGGGAGCCGATGACCGCCGAGAGGTAGAACCAGAGGGCCAGCGCGGGCAGTCGGCGCCCGCGCCACTCCTCGCCCCGGACGAAGGCGTGCACCCTGCCCTGCCGGGCGCGGGGCAGCAGTGCGATCAGCGGCTCGCGCAGCAGCAGCCAGCACCCCGCGAGGACGGCGGTCAGTACCGCGTCGGCGGTCAGCACGCCGGGCAGGGAGTGCGTGAACGTGCCGTACGGCCTGAGCCCCGGGACGACCGCGTCGGCGAAGTAGAAGGTGTCCGGAGCGAACGACCCGAGGATCAGCGCCGAGCCGACCAGGGGGCCGCGCGCACGGCCGGACCGGCGGACGGCCGGAAGTACGGCGGCCGCGTGGCTGAGGGTGAACGGCATGGAACCTGTCTCCGGGGCTCGGCTCATGGACTGCGTCCAGTATGGGTGGTCTGCGGAACTCATGAGGAAATCGTGAATTCCGGCTCGCGATGCGTGCCCTGTCCAGCGAGTTGACGTAGGGTCACGCGGACGTCGAGGGGGAGGGGGGTCCGGCTGATGGCGGCTCGGATTCGTATACCGGCAGGCGCATCCGCGGGGATATCCACGCGGTTCGGCCGGGTGGTGCGCAAGGGTGGGGCGGCCGTGCTCGTCTCCGCCGTCGTGGCCGCGGTGCTGACCGCCTCGCAGGGGCCGCTCGCGGCCGGCGCCGATGCCTCACCGGTCGCGGAGCCCGCGCCCGCACCCGTGCCCGACGGCTCCGCGGGGGACAGTTCCTACTTCACCGCCCTGCCACCGCTGCTGAGCCCCGAGCCGCCGGCCGTGCTGCTGCCCGAGGACGGGGCGGTGGCGGCGCCGCCCGTCGTACCGGCCGCCGCGGATCCGGGACCGCGCACCGAGCCCGCGGCCACGGGCGGGGCCGAGGGCGCCCAGGGGATACCGGCGAGCGTGCTCGCCGCGTACCGGGGCGCGGAGCAGACGGTCGCCCGGAACGACCCCGGATGCGGACTGCGCTGGCAGCTCCTCGCGGCGATCGGCAAGGTCGAGTCCGGGCAGGCGCGCGGCGGGCAGGTCGACTCCGCCGGTACGACGCTGCGGCCGATCCTGGGGCCCGTGCTCGACGGCAACGGCTTCGCGAACATCTCGGACACCGACGGCGGGACCTACGACGGGGACCCCCGCTACGACCGTGCGGTCGGGCCGATGCAGTTCATCCCGTCCACGTGGGCCTCGTGGGGCCAGGACGCCAACGGCGACGGCCGGCGCGACCCCAACAACGTGCACGACGCCGCCCTCGCGGCGGGCCGCTACCTCTGCGCCGGTACGCGTGACCTGCGGGTGGACGCGGATCTGGACCGGGCCGTGCTGTCGTACAACCAGTCCTCCGCGTACCTGCGGACGGTGCGGTCGTGGTTCACCTATTACCTGAAGGGTGCGCACGAGGTCCCGGACGGCCGGGGCGGCGGGAGCGGCAGCGGGAACGGGAACGGGAACGGCGGCACCCCGGTGGTGACACCTCCGAAGCCGAGCCCGAGCCCTACGCCCACCCCCACCCCTAAGCCGACACCCACCCCGACGCCTTCGCCGAAGCCGACGCCGAGCCCGACGCCGACGCCGACGCCGACTCCGAGCCCGACGCCCACGCCGAAGCCGACGCCCACCCCCACGCCGAGCCCGACGCCCACGCCGAGTCCGACCCCCACGCCGACCCCCACCCCGACTCCCACGCCCACCCCGAAGCCGACCCCGAGCCCCACCCCGAGTCCGAAGCCGACCCCGACCCCGTCGCCTACGCCGTCCGCGAAGCCCACGGCTTCGGTCTCCCCGTCGCCGAAGCCCAAGCCGTCGGCCAAGCCCTCCGCGTCGCCGTCCGCGCCCGCCGCCGGTCCGGCGCCCACGGCGACCCCCTGACGCACGCAGCCGCCCCGCCCCCGCTCCGAGCGGGGGCGGGGCTTCGGCGTGCCCGCCCGTTCGGAGCGAGGGTCCCGCCGCCGGGCCGCGAGCGGGCCGCCGCGAGGTCAGCGCGCGAGCAGTGGCGCAAACGGTTCTCATCTGTCACCCGCATTGCTACGGTGCCACCGCCCTGACACCCCATCAGATTCCGGAGGCCCCGGCATGCGCGCATTCGTCGCCGCCGCCAGCGGTCTCGTCCTCGCGGCGCTCCTCGTCTTCGCCATCACGGCGACGGGGGCGCCGGAAGGCAAGACCTCACCGAAGCCCCTGCTCACCACCGCGCCCGCCGCGCCCGGAAAGTAGAGGAGGGCCCGGCCATGCGACGCAGAGCAAGCCTCGTCCTGCTAGCCGTAGCCGTGTTCTGTGCAGCCCTCGCACCGCTGCTGCGCTGGTACGCGTACCCCAGGCTCGCGAAGATCCCGCCGAACCAGTACCAGGAGATGGTGCTGGAGGCGAAGGACGCGACCCTCGTCGACTACTCCACCCTGCAGCCGAAGAAGGTCGACAAGGTCACCATCGTCCAGACCCTCAAGGGCAACGTCGAGGCGTCGAAGGAGATCGAGGCCAGCGCCGGCAAGGACGTCGTGGTCTGGGACACCCTGACGTACATCATGGATCCGGACGGGAAGATGGTCTCCCAGATCCCCGAGCGCTACATCTTCGACGCCCACAGCCAGGACCCGGTGCACGCCACCGGCGAGGCCGTGGACGGGGACCCGGTCAAGCGCGAGGGCATCGAGTTCAAGTGGCCCTTCTTCACCGAGCCGCGGGACTACCTCTACTTCGACGCGCAGACCCGTACCTCCTCGCCCATCCACTACGTGGGCCCGCGCAAGTTCAAGGGCATGGACGTCTACTACTTCGAGCAGACCGTGCCGTGGACGAAGGTCGGGCTGCCGAAGAAGATGCCGATCGAGGCCATCGACCCGGCGACGTTCGAGCAGACCACCGGAACCAGCCTCTGGTACACGACCAAGGCGATGTTCTGGGTCGACCCGGTGACCGGGGCGCCCGTCAACGCCGAGCAGGAGATCCAGCAGGAGATGCGCGGCGGGAGCATCGCGGGCAACGCGCCCGACGGGAAGCTCACCGTCTTCGCCGGGCACGTGAAGATCCGCGAGGACTACAGCGACTACACCGTCGACCTGGTCAAATCGAACCGGGTCATGGTCCTCGCGCTGCACACATACGCCCCGATCGGCCTGGCGGCCGGCGGGCTCGCGCTCTTCGCGCTGGCGCTCTGGCTGGAGGCCCGCGGCCGGCGCCCCCGCGACGAGGAGCCGTTCACCGCTTGAGCCGGGCGTTCGTGTACCGGGTGGGCTCGGCGGTCGCCGGGTCCTCGGGCCACGGGTGCTTGGGATAGCGGCCGCGGAGCTCGGCGCGGACGGCGCGGTAGCCGCCCTGCCAGAACGACGCCAGATCGGCGGTGACCGCGGCGGGCCGCCCGGCGGGCGACAGGAGATGGACGAGTACGGGGACCCCCGCCACCCGCGGGGTCTCGGCCAGCCCGAACAGCTCCTGCAGCTTGACCGCGAGTACAGGCTGCCCGTGCTCGGCGCCGTAGTCGACGCGGATCCGGGAGCCGCTCGGCACCTCGATCCGCTCCGGAGCCAGCTCGTCGAGCCGGGCGGCCTCGCCCGTGGCCCAGGGCAGCAGCCGGTTCAGCGCCTGCCCGGCCTCGATCCGCGCGAGGTCCCCGCGACGGCGGGCCCGCGACAGCTCGGGCTCCAGCCAGGCGTCGGCCCGCTCCAGCAGCTCCCCGTCGTCCGCCACATCGGGCCAGGGCGGGCCGAGCGTGCGGTGCAGGAAGCCGAGCCGGTCCCGCAGCGCCCGGGAATCCGGGGTCCAGCGCAGCAGGCCGAGCCCCTCGGTGCGGAGTCCCTCGATCAGGGCGGCCCGGACGAGGGCGCGGTCGGGGTCGCGCAGGGGCCGGGCGGTCAGCTCGATGGCGCCGAGCCGGGTGACCCTGCGGGCCACGAGGTCGCCGTCCTCCCAGTGCACCTCTTCGCCCTCGCGGAACAGGTGACCCGCCGCGGTGCGCGCGGTGTCCTCGTCGATGAGTGCGGCCAGCCGGACCCCTGCGGAGGCGGAGTGCGGGGGCCTGTCGGCGACGGCGACGGCCAGCCAGGGCGCGCTGCGCAGCCCCGACCCCTCGCCGAGCTCGGCCCCGGTCCCGGAGGCCATGAGGAAGGCGCCCTGGCCCTTGGCCCTCGCCACCCGCTCCGGGAACGCCAGCGCGGCAACCAGCCCGGCGGCGGCGTCGTGGGGGACGGGCCCTGCGGGGCTTTCCCCCACCCCGCCCCTTCCCGAAACGGGGGCTCCGCCCCGGACCCCGGACGTGCGCTGCGCGCCCGTGCCCTCGAACGCCGGGCGGGCTGGATTCTCCAGCCCCGTCGCAGGGCCGCGCTCACCCGCCGCGCGCTCCAGGCGTCTGGCCTCCGCGCGCCAGCGGGATGCGTACGGGTCGCCGCCCGCCAGGGCGCGGCGCCAGGCCGCGGCCAGGTCGTCGCCGTACTCGCGCGGCGGCTCCTCGCTCAGCAGGGCCACCAGTTCCGCCGCCCGCCGGGGGCCCAGCGCGGCGGAGCCGTCGAGCAGGGCCCGGGCCAGGCGCGGGTGCAGGCCGAGCCGGGCCATCCGCAGTCCGCGCGGGGTCGGCCGCCCGGCCGGGGACACCGCGCCCACCGCGAGCAGCACCTCCCGGGCCGCGGCCATCGCTCCGGCCGGCGGCGGATCGAGCAGGGCCAGGCCGGTCGCGTCCGGGTCGCCCCAGCAGGCGGCCTGGAGGGCGAACTGCGCGAGGTCCGCGATCCGGATCTCGGGGGAGGGGTACGCGGGGAGCCGCCCGTCCTCCGCTTCGGCCCAGCACCGGTACACCGTGCCCGGGGCCTCGCGCCCGGCCCGGCCCGCACGCTGGCGGCCGGCCGCGCGGGACGCCCGTACGGTGGCCAGCGCGCCCAGGCCCCGGGCGTGGTCCACCCGGGGTTCGCGGGCCAGCCCCGAGTCCACGACGATCCGTACGCCGGGCACGGTCAGGCTGGACTCCGCGACGGCGGTGGACAGGATGACCCGGCGGTGCGGCGCGGGGGACAGCGCCGCGTCCTGGACGGAGGCCGGAGCGCGCCCGTGCATCTGGAGCACCTCCGCGTCGACGCCGCCGAGCTGCCCGGCGACCCGGGCGATCTCACCGACGCCGGGCAGGAAGCACAGCAGGTCGCCGGAACGTTCCGCCAGCGCCCGCCGCACCACCGAGGCCACGTGCGTCAGCTGCGCCGGATCCACCCGCATCCCGTGCGGCGGCCGCACCGGGCGGACCGGCGGTGCCCACACGGTCTCCACCGGGTGGGAGACCCCGGCGGCCTCCACGACGGGGGCGTCCCCCAGGAGGCGGGCCCAGCCGGCCGCGTCCGTGGTCGCCGACGCGGCGAGGAGCCGCAGCTCCGGGCGCAGGGTCTCCCGTACGTCCAGGAGGAAGGCGGCGACCGTGTCGGCGTCCAGGTGCCGCTCGTGGCACTCGTCCAGGATCACCAGGTCGGTTCCGGAGAGCTCCTGGTCGCGCTGGAGTCGCTGGAGCAGCACCCCGGTGGTGACCACCTCGATCACGGTGGACGGCCCGACCACCCGCTCCCCGCGCACCGTGAAGCCCACCGAGGCTCCGACCTGCTCGCCCAGCAGCCAGGCCATCCGCCGGGCCGCGGCGCGGGCCGCGATCCGGCGGGGTTCGGCGACCACGACCCGGCGGCGGGGGCCGGGGGCCGATCCACTGCCCGCCGGTCCCACCAGCCCCGCCAGCACCAGGGGCACCAGCGTGGTCTTGCCGGTGCCGGGCGGGGCGCACAGGACGGCGGTGCCGCGGGCGTCCAGCGCGGCGACGAGCTCGGGCACCGCTTCCCGTACGGGGAGGGAGTCGAGGTCGGCCGTGCGGGGCTCGGGCGTGCGCGTCATGCGCTCAGTCTCGCTCGCAGACGAAGATCGCCGTACCGGGGATCAGGTTGCCGCGCAGCGGGGACCAGCCGCCCCACTCCTGGCTGTTCCACGCGGGCCATTCCGGCTCGACCAGGTCGACGAGGCGGAAGCCGCCCGCGACCACGTCCCGTACCCGGTCGCCGAGGGTGCGGTGGTGCTCCACATATACGGCGCGGCCCTGCTCGTCCTGCTCGACGTACGGGGTGCGGTCGAAGTAGGAGGCCGCGACGGACAGCCCCTCGGGACCCGGCTCGTCGGGGAAGGCCCAGCGGACGGGATGGGTGACGGAGAAGACCCAGCGGCCGCCGGGACGCAGGACGCGGCGCACCTCGCGCATGACGTTCACCGGGTCGGCGACGAAGGGGACGGCCCCGTAGGCGGAGCAGGCGAGGTCGAAGGAGCCGTCGCGGAAGGGGAGGCGTCCGGCGTCGGCCTCGACCAGGGGGACGTCCTCGCCGATCCGCAGGGCGTGCTGGAGCTGGCGGTGCGAGAGGTCCAGGGCGACGGGGCGGGCGCCCTGGGCGGCCAGCCAGCGCGAGCACTGGGCGGCGCCGGCGCCGATCTCCAGGACGTCCTTGCCCTTCAGGGAGGAGACGGGGCCGAGCAGCGCCGCCTCCGCCTCGTCCAGGCCCTCGGGTCCCCAGACGAAGCGGTCGTCGCCGAGGAAGGCTCCGTGCTCGCTCTGGTAGTCGTCGGCGTTGCGGTCCCACCAGCTCCGGCTCGCCCGGCTGCTCTCCGCTTCGCCCGCGTCACGCCGCGTGGCCTCGGAATCGTCCTCGGCGGCCGATCCGGCCTCGTACGCCTCTTGGGGGGCGCAGTCCTCTTGGTTCATGGGGCCCGTCGTCGTAGTCTGCGAATGTCTGCGGAAAGCGGGCTGGAAGGGCCATCGGCGCCTGCCCGCCCGCTAATTGTGCCGGTTGTGCGGTGATCCGCCCGGGGTGTGCGCCTTCGCGCATTGACCCTGTCCGGCTGCCCCCGTATGCTACAAGTTGCGCTGCGAGCCTGTGCTCCTCAGACCTAGCAGGCTGCGCTTGTATCTGTTGATGTCCCCTCGGTTTTCGAGGCCCCCACCCCGCATTTCGCGGAACTGGGGCTTCCTTGGCTGTCCGGCTTCTTCGGCAGATGCCGATAAGGGCTCCCGGCGTAGCAGTACCTACGACTTTCTGTCCGTAACCGGAGCCCTTACCCACATGACGAGCAGCACCGAGACCACCGCAACCACCCCGCAGGTTGCGGTCAACGACATCGGCGACGCGGACGCGTTCCTCGCGGCGATCGACGCGACGATCAAGTACTTCAACGATGGCGACATCGTCGACGGCGTCATCGTCAAGGTTGACCGGGACGAGGTTCTCCTCGACATCGGTTACAAGACCGAAGGCGTCATCCCGAGCCGCGAGCTCTCGATCAAGCACGACGTCGACCCGAACGAGGTCGTCAAGGTCGGCGACGAGATCGAGGCCCTGGTTCTCCAGAAGGAGGACAAGGAAGGCCGCCTGATCCTCTCGAAGAAGCGCGCTCAGTACGAGCGTGCCTGGGGCACCATCGAGAAGATCAAGGAAGAAGACGGCATCGTCACCGGTACCGTCATCGAGGTCGTCAAGGGTGGTCTCATCCTGGACATCGGCCTCCGCGGCTTCCTGCCGGCCTCTCTCGTCGAGATGCGTCGCGTCCGCGACCTCCAGCCCTACGTGGGCAAGGAGCTCGAGGCGAAGATCATCGAGCTGGACAAGAACCGCAACAACGTGGTCCTGTCCCGCCGTGCCTGGCTCGAGCAGACCCAGTCCGAGGTTCGCCAGACGTTCCTCACCACCCTGCAGAAGGGTCAGGTCCGCTCCGGCGTCGTTTCCTCGATCGTCAACTTCGGTGCCTTCGTGGACCTGGGTGGCGTCGACGGTCTCGTGCACGTCTCCGAGCTGTCCTGGAAGCACATCGACCACCCGTCCGAGGTTGTCGAGGTCGGCCAGGAAGTCACCGTCGAGGTTCTCGACGTGGACATGGACCGCGAGCGCGTCTCCCTGTCGCTGAAGGCGACGCAGGAAGACCCGTGGCAGCAGTTCGCCCGGACGCACCAGATCGGTCAGGTCGTCCCGGGTAAGGTCACCAAGCTGGTTCCGTTCGGTGCGTTCGTCCGCGTGGACGAGGGCATCGAGGGTCTGGTCCACATCTCCGAGCTGGCCGAGCGCCACGTGGAGATCCCGGAGCAGGTCGTCCAGGTCAACGACGAGATCTTCGTCAAGGTCATCGACATCGACCTTGAGCGTCGCCGGATCTCGCTGTCGCTGAAGCAGGCCAACGAGTCCTTCGGTGCCGACCCGGCGTCGGTCGAGTTCGACCCGACCCTGTACGGCATGGCCGCGTCTTACGACGACCAGGGGAACTACATCTACCCCGAGGGCTTCGACCCCGAGACCAACGACTGGCTCGAGGGCTTCGACAAGCAGCGCGAAGCCTGGGAGGGCCAGTACGCCGAGGCGCAGACGCGCTTCGAGCAGCACCAGGCCCAGGTCATCAAGAGCCGCGAGGCCGACGAGGCCGCCGCTGCCGAGGGTGCGGCCGCTCCGGCCGCGGGCAGCAGCAGCAGCAGCGCCGGTGCGGGCATCTCGGGTGGTTCGTACTCCTCCGAGGGTGCGGACGAGACCTCTGGCGCCCTGGCGTCGGACGAGGCCCTCGCCGCGCTCCGCGAGAAGCTGGCCGGCGGCCAGAGCTGATCGCAGCAGCGCAGCGTGAGCTGAGCTGATCTTCACCGACAAGGCCCGTCCCCTCAGGGGGGCGGGCCTTGCCGCGTTGGCACCGCCCGCTCCGGCGAATACCGACCGCTCCGGTCAATACCGTCAACTGGGGAATGGTCACGGGTCCTTGGACGTTCTTGCCAGAGAACGCGGCGGAGGAGGAGTGGTGGCGGTGCTTGATCCACAAGGTTTGTACGAATGGGACGCCAAGGGCCTGGCGGTGGCCGACCTGGCGCTCGCCCAGGACTCGGCCGGGCTGGTCATGCTCTACCACTTCGAGGGGTACATAGACGCGGGCGAAACCGGCGAGCAGATCGTCGAGCGGCTGCTCGACACGCTGCCCCACCAGGTCGTGGCCCGGTTCGACGCGGACCGCCTGGTGGACTACCGGGCACGCCGTCCGCTACTCACCTTCCAGCGCGACCACTGGACGGAGTTCGAGGAGCCCGCGCTCGAGGTGCGCCTCGTCCAGGACGCCACGGGCGCGCCCTTCCTGCTGCTGTCCGGCCCCGAGCCGGACGTGGAGTGGGAGCGCTTCTGCGTCGCCGTCCGGCAGATCGTCGAGCGCCTGGGCGTGCGGCTCTCGGTCAACTTCCACGGCATTCCCATGGGCGTCCCGCACACCCGTCCCGTCGGGATCACCCCGCACGGCAACCGGACCGACCTCATGCCGGGACACCGGAGCCCCTTCGACGAGGCCCAGGTCCCCGGCAGCGCCGAGTCGCTGGTCGAGTTCCGCCTCGGCCAGGCCGGGCACGACGTGCTGGGCGTCGCCGCCCACGTACCGCACTACGTGGCCCGCTCCCCGTACCCCGACGCCGCGCTGACCGCCCTGGAGGCGATCACCGCCGCGACGGGGCTGGTCCTGCCGTCGGTCGCGCACGCGCTGCGCACCGAAGCGCACCGTACCCAGACGGAGATCGACCGGCAGATCCGGGAGGGCGACGAGGAACTGGTCAGCCTGGTGCAGGGGCTGGAGCACCAGTACGACGCGGCGGCCGGCGCCGAGACCCGGGGCAACATGATCGCGGAGCCCGCGGAGATCCCGTCCGCGGACGAGATCGGCCTCGAGTTCGAGCGGTTCCTGGCGGAGCGCGAGGGCGAGGGCTGAGGGCGGGTCCTCCGGCCGGGGTTTCTGGCTGGGGGGCCTTGGCCGGCGGGCCCCGGCCGGCGGGCCCGGCCGTGGTTCCGGCCGCGGGTTCTCGTCGGGGGTCTGTACGGGGCCCAGGACGCGGGGGTTAGTCTGCCGGGCATGTTGAAAGTTGGTCTGACAGGCGGAATCGGCGCCGGCAAGAGCGAGGTCTCGCGGCTGCTGGCGGGGTACGGGGCGGTCGTCGTGGACGCCGACCGGATCGCGCGGGAGGTCGTGGAGCCGGGTACGCCCGGGCTCGCGGCGGTGGTGGCCGCCTTCGGGGAGTCCGTGCTGACCCCGGAGGGCGGGCTGGACCGGCCCGGGCTGGGGTCGATCGTGTTCGCGGACCCGGAGAAGCTCAGGATCCTCAACGGGATCGTGCACCCGCTGGTCGGGGCCCGGTCCGCCGAGCTGGAAGCCGCCGCGGGGCCCGACGCGATCGTGGTGCACGACGTACCGCTGCTCGCGGAGAACGGGCTCGCGCCGCTGTACGACCTGGTCGTCGTCGTGGACGCGGCTCCCGCCACCCAGCTCACCCGGCTCACGGAGCTGCGGGGCATGCAGGAGTCGGAAGCCCGGGCCCGGATGGCCGCGCAGGCCACGCGGGAACAGCGGCTGGCCGTGGCCACGCTCGTGATCGACAACGACGGGCCGCTGGAGGCGCTGGAGCCGCAGGTGCGCAAGGTGTGGGAGGAGCTCACGGCGCGGGCGGCGGGCGGCGCGGCCTGACGGATGACCCGTGAGGCATGACGTGTGAGGCATGACCCGTGACGTGTTCACGGAATAGCGGGCGGTGTGCGGGGCGTTGAACGCGCCTGTAGAGGGAAGGAACAGACCGTGTCCGACACCACGCCGCAGCTCCCGCCGCCCTCGCGGTCCTCGTCGCCCGAGACGCACGTCATCGACTACCGGGCCGCGGAGCAACTCCTCGCCGCGCGCGACCCGCGCGGTGCGGTGAAGTTGCTCGACTCGGTCATAGCCGCCCACCCGGAGAACACCGCGGCCCGGCTGCTGCGCGCCCGGGCCTTCTTCGCCGCCGCCCAATTGCGGCCGGCGGAGCTGGAGTTCGAGATCGTGCTGGAGCGGGAGCCGGACAACGCGTTCGCCCACTTCGCGCTGGCCCGCACCTACGAGCGCGCCGGCCGGCCCGACCAGGCCCGCAAGCACTTCCGGCTCGCGGCCGCCCTCGACCCCCAGCCGGACTACCTGGCGGCGGCCCGCTTCGAGAAGTAGCCGGGCGGGGCCGGGGCCGGGGCAGGCCCGGGGGCCTAGTGGCCGGGGGGTTCGTACGGGGGGACGTCGCGGCCCGGCTGGTAGTGCGGGCCCTGACGCATGCGGTGCAGCACCACGGCCAGGTCCACGGCCGCGAGCACGGTGACGACGGCGCAGGCCGCGGCCCACCCGGGCCGGGCGGCGAGCGAGAACGCCGCCGCCCCGGCGCCGGACCAGACCATCCCCCACAGGCTCAGCCAGAAGCGCAGCCGCAGCGCGCTGCGGGCGGTCACCGGCTCGTTTCCGGTGCGCACGGCCATCACCGCCTCCAGGTCGTCCCCCGCCCCGGTCTCCCCGCTCCTTCCATGGTCCCACCCCGCCGGGACCGGGGGTGGGGCGTCAGGGGTTGAGCTTGTTGACGGCCTTGACGGTCGTCTTCTTGAAGGCCGGGAGGGGGGCCTCGTTCAGGTACCCCATCTGCCCCCACTTCACGACGGTCACGGTGGAGCCGTCGCGGCCGATGCCGTACAGGTGCACGCCGGGCTCGGATTCCGGCATGGAGGTGTGTACCCCGTAGACGTGCGCGCCCTCCTCGACAGTGAGCTTCCCGTAGTCCTGCCAGGAGGCCGTACCGCCCGGGGTCTTGCGCAGCCAGTCGGCGGCGCAGGCCGCCACCTTGCGCTCCAGGGCCGCCGCGAGCTTGACGGCCGCCGCGTCGGAGGACGTACGTACGGACACCTGCACCGCGCCCGTGTCGAACTCGGTGGAGAAGTCGCGGTACCAGCTCCCGGCGGTGGGGAGCACGCCCTCCACGCAGAACGGCGCGAACTCGGGCAGCCCCTTGGTGACCTTCCCGGCGTACCAGGGGGAGCCGGGGTGCGGGGGCAGGTCGGCCCCGGCCAGGAACCCGGGCGCGGTGACGGCGGCCGTGGAGGTGGCGGAGGCGGTGAGGACGAGGGCGGTGGCGGCGGCCGCGGTGGCCGCGAGGGCGGCGGCGGTGCGGGCGGTGCGTCGGAACATGGTCGGTACTCCCCGTGTGGTCCGTGACGGTCTGTGTGGCGGTGCTTCTGGAGAAGGCTGTACCCCGGCCCGGGCCCGTGCCGACGCTTCGGGACGAACTCGGGACAATGGAACGGCCGTACGGGCCCTCAGCTGCGGGAACATCCTTGGCATGGAACGGAACTCCGGGACGGGGAGATCGGCCGAGGCGCAGGCGTTCGCCCGGTCGATGAGGGAACTGAAGGAGCGCGCAGGGCGGAGCTACGGAGCTCTCGCGCGGGTCCTCCACACGAGCACGTCGACCTTGCACCGGTACTGCAGCGGTGAGGCGCTGCCGGCGGAGTTCGTGGTGGTCGACCGCTTCGCCCGGGCCTGCGGGGCGACACCGGCGGAGGCGGTGGAACTGCACCGGGCCTGGCTGCTGGCGGACGCACGGCGGCGGGCGGTGGTGGAAGCGCCGCCGGTGGCAGCGCTGCCGGTGGACGTGGGGGACCGGGAGGCGGTGGCTGCGGATCCGGTTCTTCCGGCGGCTCTGGCGGCTCCGGCGTCTCCGGCTGCTTCGTCGGCTCCGGTTGTCCGGGCTGTTCAGGATGCGCCGGATGCGCCCGCGCCTCCCCGGGCCGGGCGCCGCCTGATGCTCGCCGGGGTGGCGGCGGCCGCGGTCGTGGCCCTCGCGGTAGGCGTCTGGTGGTTTCCGCAGACGGGCCGGGACGGCCGGGCGCCCCAGGCCGGACCGACGGCGGCGACCACGGGCACGCCCACGGGCGGCGCCGAGGGGACGGGCCCGGCGGCCGACCCGACGGCGCCGGAGACCGGGCCGGAGGCCACGCCGGGAGCACCGGCCGCTCCCGCACCGACGCGGGCGGAGACCGGCACGGCGACGGGAGCGCCGACCGGGCCCGCGGCAACGGGTGGCCCCGCCCCGGCGGCCCAGCCCCTGAGGGCGTCCGTACGGTCGCACGTGTGGGCGGCGGGCTGCGATCACGCGTACCTCGCCGCGCCTGCGCCCTCGGCGGTGCCCCCGCCACCGGTGGAGGCGGACGCGCCCGCGTGGGCGGCGGGGCGCCGGGCCGTCCACGCGGGGACGCAGATCGTGGAGGTCACCCTGCTGGGCAAGGGGCCGGACCCGGTGGTCCTGGAGGCTCTGGAGGTACGGGTGGCGGGGCGGCGGGCCCCGCTGGCGTGGAACGTGTACGAGATGTCGCAGGGCTGCGGCGGAGGGCTCACCCCGGCCGGGTTCACGGTCAACCTGGACGCTCCGCGCCCGCTGGCCCGGCCGGCGGCCGGCAACGACCAGGGGGAGAAGATCGAGGCCCCCGCTTTCCCGATGCGGGTCTCGGCCGCCGAACCGGCCGTCCTGCGGGTGGTGGCGAGCAGCACCGGATGCGATTGCGACTGGTACCTGGACCTCCGCTGGAGCGGCCCCACCGGTTCCGGCACCCTCCGCCTGGACGAGTCCGGCCGCCCCTGGCGGCTCTCCGCCGTCGCCCCCAACCGCTCGGTCTACGGCTACGCCCACGAACAGTCCCGCTGGATCCGCTAGCCCGCCGACCTGCTGACCCGCTGACCCGCGTTCCCGAAGCTCCGGGAAATGCGCAGCTCAGCGGCATTGTCAGTGGTCCCGCCTAGACTCGGCGGCAGACGGGATCCGTCTGACCGCGAGGGTGCCGACGCAGACCGTGTCGACCGGGAACGCCGCGGGGAGCGCGAGAGGGGGACACGATGGCAGCCATGCCGACGACGCGGTACGCGGCGGCGCAGGCGACCGTGCCGGTTTCCGCGCTGCCGCGCCATGCCGCCGTGTTCCTGCCGGCCGCCGTGCCCCGCGAGAGCCGCATCGCGTTCTGGGCCCCAGACGGGGACGCCCTGCCCGCCGAAGGCGTCCCGGGCACGCTCCAGGTGGTCCGTCCGCACGGCGAGGGCGTCCGTACCCGCACGGTGCCCGCCGTCATGCTGACGGTCACCGCCGCCCTGCCCGTGCTCGTGCGCGCCGTCCGCGGGCACGGCACGCATCCCGCGACCCGCGCCTGGGGGACCGCCGCCGTCCAGGCGCTGTCCCTGGTCGCGCGGGGCCGGCTGCTGCCCGGGCTGACCCCCGAAGGGGTGGACGCCTGGCGGGCCGGGCCCCTGGACGCCGCCGACATCGCGCACCTGCGCGCGGTGGCCGCCGCCCTGCCCCACGAGGGATACGCCACCCCGCTCGCCGGACGCCGACCGCTCCACCTGCCCGAACCGGAGGCGCTGGTCAGGGCCTTCCTCGACGCCGTCGCCGACGGTCTGCCCCGGACCCCCGCGGCGCCCTTCGCCGCGGGCCGGCCGTTCGCGGCCCGGGAGCCGCAGCAGGTACCGGGGATACGGGACTGGGCCGCGCAGGTCGCCTCGGGCGCGGACACCGGGGTCGGGATCTCGCTCCGCCTCGACCTGTCCTCCTTCCGCCTCTTCGACGAGGCCGAGAGCGGGATCGATCCGGAGGAAGACGTGCGCCGTGCCGGGGCCGCCGTCGTCCAGGTCCACAGCCTCGCCGACCCGACCCTGGTCACGGATGCCGCGATGCTCTGGGCGGGCGCCGCCGCGGCCGGCTTCGGACCCCGTGCCCGGATCGACGCCGTCCTCGCGCTGCGCCGGGCGGCCCGGGTCTGGCCGCCGCTGCTGCGGCTGCTGGACCAGCCCGTCCCCGATGTCCTGGCCCTCTCGGACCCCGAGCTCGAAGACCTGCTGGGCCGGGCCGCGACCCGGCTGGCGGAGGCCGGAGTCCTGGTCCACTGGCCGCGCGAGCTGGCTCGTACGCTCAGCGCGACCGCGGTCGTACGGTCCACCGCGCCCGGTTCCGCCACCGACGGCACCGCGTTCTTCGACGCCGAGCACCTCTTCGCCTTCTCCTGGGAGCTGGCGCTCGGCGGCGACCGGCTCACCCCGGGGGAGATGGACGCGCTCGCGCAGGCCCACCGGCCCGTGGTGCGGCTGCGCGACCAGTGGGTGCGGGTCGATCCGGAGCTGGTGCGCAAGGCGCGCAAGCGGGAGCTGGGCCTGCTGGATCCGGTCGACGCGCTGGCGGCCGTCCTGACGGGCACGGCCGAGGTGGCGGGGGAGCCGGTGGCCGCGGTCCCCGTGGGGGCGCTGGCCGCCCTGCGGGACCGGCTGACCGGGGAGCTGGCCCCGCTGCCCCAGCCGGCCGGCCTCAAGGCCACCCTGCGCGACTACCAGGCCCGCGGCCTGGCCTGGCTGGACCTCATGACCTCGCTCGGACTCGGCGGCTGCCTCGCCGACGACATGGGCCTGGGCAAGACCGTCACCCTCATCGCGCTCCACCTGCACCGCGACCGCCCCGAGCCGACGCTGGTGGTCTGCCCGGCCTCGCTGCTGGGCAACTGGCAGCGGGAGATCGAGAGGTTCGCCCCCGGTACGCCCGTGCGCCGCTACCACGGCGCCGGCCGCAGCCTCGAAGGCCTGGCCGGCCCCTCCGCCGGGGGCGAATCCGCCGGGAGCCGGCCCGTCGGGGGATTCGTCCTCACCACGTACGGGACCATGCGCGCGGGAGCGGCCCGGCTGGCCGAACAGCCCTGGGGCATGGTCGTCGCCGACGAGGCCCAGCACGTGAAGAATCCGCACTCGGCGACCGCGAAGGCGCTGCGCACGATCCCGGCGCCCGCGCGGGTGGCGCTGACCGGCACCCCGGTGGAGAACAACCTCTCCGAGCTGTGGGCGCTCCTCGACTGGACCACGCCCGGACTGCTCGGCCCGCTCACCGCGTTCCGGGCCCGGCACGCCCGGCCCGTGGAGCACCAGACGGAGGAGGACGGGGGCAACGCGGCCGCGGTCGCCCGACTGGCCGCGCTGGTCCGGCCGTTCCTGCTGCGGCGCAAGAAGTCCGATCCCGGGATCGCGCCCGAACTGCCGCCGAAGACGGAGACCGACCACCCCGTGTCCCTCACCCGCGAGCAGGCCTCCCTCTACCAGGCGGCGGTCGACGAGGCGATGGCCGTGATCGGCGCGAGCGAGGGCATCGAGCGGCGCGGCATGATCATGAAGCTGCTGGCCTCGCTGAAGCAGATCTGCAACCACCCCGCCCAGTATTTGAAAGAGGACGAGCCCCGGATCGCGCACCGTTCCGGGAAACTGGCCCTGCTCGACGAGCTGCTCGACACGATCCTGGCCGAGGGCGGCTCGGTGCTGGTGTTCACGCAGTACGTGACGATGGCCCGCATCATCGAGCGCCACCTCACGGCGCGCGGGATCTCCCACCAACTGCTGCACGGCGGCACGCCCGTGCCGCGCCGCGAGGAGCTCGTGGACCGCTTCCAGGCGGGCGAGGTCCCCGTGTTCCTGCTGTCCCTCAAGGCGGCGGGCACCGGCCTCAACCTGACCCGCGCCGGGCACGTCATCCACTACGACCGCTGGTGGAACCCGGCCGTCGAGGAACAGGCCACCGACCGCGCCTACCGCATCGGCCAGACCCAGCCCGTCCAGGTCCACCGCATCATCGCCGAAGGCACCGTCGAAGACCGCATCGCCGAAATGCTGGAGGCCAAGCGGGCGCTGGCCGACGCCGTCCTCGGCTCCGGGGAGACGGCGCTGACCGAGCTCACCGACCGCGAGCTGGCCGACCTCGTCTCCCTGCGCAGGCCCGCATGATCACCGCGCGCGACGACCGCCGCCGCACCTTCGAGACCGTGCCGCCGGGGGTGGAGGCCGTCAGCTGGTGGGGCCGGGCCTGGGTGTCCGCCCTGGAGACGGTGGCCCGCGACGGAGCCCGCCTGGCCCGGGGCCGGACGTACGCCGCCGAGGGCCACGTCGACGCCGTCACCATCACCCCGGGCCGGATCGTGGCCTACGTACGGGGCAGCCGGCCGCGGCCGTACCGTACCGAACTGTCCCTGCCCGCCCTCTCGGACTCCGAGTGGAGCGAGCTGCTGGAAGCGGTGGTGGCCGATCCGACGGCGCTCGCCGCGCTGCTGGAGCGCGAGGTTCCGGAGTCCCTCTCCGAGTCGGTCCTGCCCGGTGCGGGAGAGCTCGTGCCGCGCTGCTCCTGCCCGGACGTCGCGCGTCCGCCCTGCAAGCACGCCGCGGCCCTGTGCTACCGCGCGGCCCGCCTCCTGGACGCCGATCCCTTCGTCCTGCTCCTGCTGCGCGGCCGCGGTGAGCGGGAGCTGCTGGAGGAGCTCACCCGGCGCAACGCCGCCCAAGCCGCACGCGAACAGCCCGACGGGACACCGGACTTCCCCGGTGTTCCGGCCCGTGCCGCGCTCGTCCGCACCGTGCTGCCGCCGCTGCCCGCCCCGCTGGCGGCGCCCTCCGCGGTCGGGCTGCCACCGGCGTATCCGGCCGACCCGGCGGCCCCGGACCCGCTCGCCCTGGACCAGCTCGCCGGGGACGCGGCCGCCCGCGCCCTGGCACTGCTGCGCACCGGCGAGGATCCGATGGCCGGGCTGAGCCGCTGGCAGGACGCCGTCCGGCTGGCCTCGGCCCACCCCACGGCCGGGCTCACCGGAGCCGCCCGCACGCTCTACCGCGAGCTGGCCCGCGCCACGGGGCGCAGCACCACCGACCTGGCCCGGGGGGCGGCCGCCTGGCGGCAGGGCGGTCTGCCCGGGCTGCTCGCCCTCGAAGAGCCCTGGGATCCGCCCGCGGGCCCCTTCGACCGGGCCCGCCCGGCCCTCCTCGCCGCCGCCCAGGGCTCGTTCCGCCCGGACCGCAACCGGCTCACGGGCTCCTACCAGCAGCTCCGGCTCGGCCGGGACGCCCTCTGGTACTCCTACGAGAACCGCCTGGGGGACGACGACTGGTGGCCCACGGGCCGCGCCCCCTCCCCGGACCCGGTCACGGCCCTGCTGGGCTGAGCCCGGCGGCCCAGCGTTCGAGGGTGGCGAAGTCCTGCGGGCGCAGGCCGTGGCGGGGGTGGATGCGCAGGAGCAGGGCCGGGGCAGGGTGGTGGGCGGCGACCCAGGCGCGGTCCCGGGGCGTGATCAGGTCGTCGACCCAGGCGAAGGGCCGGCCGGCCGCCCACTCCAGGAGGGGGCGGGTCTTCCAGAACAGGCCGTCGGGGTCGCGGGTGAAGGGTTCCGGCCAATCGATGACAGGAAGATCAGCGGGTAGTCCGATGCGCGGGGAGATCAGCGTGTTGGCCTCGTGGGTCCAGGCGGTGGCCCAGGCGAGTTCGTAGGGCAGGGCCAGCAGCCGGGCACCGTGGGCCGGGTGCAGGCGCACCCGCAGGCCGCGCCTGGCACTGCGGGATTCCGGTTCGCGGTAGGACAGCCAGATGCTCGGACGCATCCGGTGGCTGGTGTACCCGCGGAGCCCGGCGAGCCGGGACCGGAAGGGGTTGAGGGGGCCGTCCACGTCGAGGAGGAGCAGCGGGCGAGTCATGAAGTAGGGATTACCCAGTACACGATGGAGTGAAATGCCTACCGGCGCTATAACCCAAATGGGGTTACAGCGTTGTTTCCGGTACGGGTGCACAGCCCGTGGACCCTTCCGGAAGGCAGGAAATCTGATGCGTCACAGTCGTCGGAATGGCTTGATCGCGGCGGTGGTTGCGGGGGGTGGACTCGCGGTCGCGGGTGCGGGCGGCTTCGCCTACGCCGACGCGGAGGCGGGCGGGCAGGCCGTGCGGTCGCCGGGGGTGCTGTCGGGGAACCTGCTGCAACTGCCGGTGCACGCCCCGGTGAACGCGTGCGGGAACACCGTGAGCGTGGTCGGCGTCCTCAACTCGGCGACCGGGAACCGGTGTGTCAACGCCTCGCAGGGCGGGGGGAATCAGGGGCAGCCGGGCCATCCCGGGCCGCACTCCTCGCACCCGTCAAAACCCGGCGCCGGAAACGGTGCGGGGAACGGCGGCCAGAGCGGTCACGGCGGGCACGGCGGTGACGGCGCAGGCAGCGGCCACGCAGGGCCCGGCCGGGGTGCGGTCGCCGATGGGCGCGGAAAGGATTCTCCGGGGCTGCTGTCCGGCAACGGACTCCAGCTTCCCGTCGAGTTGCCGCTCAACATCAGCGGCAACTCGGTGAGCGTCGTGGGCATCGGCAATGCCTCCTCGGGCAACACCTCGGTCAACGGGCCGGCGCCCGTCGTCGACAAGCCCGTTCAGCCGCCCGTCCTGCCGCCCGTAGCCGTACGGCCGGTCACCCCGCCGGCCCCGCCGCGCAACCACCCCGCGGCGCTCGCGCACACCGGGGCCGAGGGAGCCGGCTACCTGCTGTCCGGCGGCGGCGCGATGCTGCTCGGCGGGGTGCTGCTCTACCGCCGGTTCCGGCTCAACTAGCCCGCGCGGACGCGTCGTACGGGCCGGACGCGTCGTACGGGCCGGACGTGTCGGACGTGTCGGAGGCCGTCCGCCAGCCGTCCAGGATCGCGTCGATCCGGGGTGCCAGCCGGGCCCGGGCCGCGAACCGGGGCACGCCCCCCATCAGCAGGGAGTCGTACTCGGTGTCGAGGTGCCGCACGGCCGCCCGTACCGCCGCGTACACGGCCGGCGGGTCCAGGGCCCGGCCGGCCGCGCTGCGCCCCACCCGGCCGCTGCCGCGCACCGAGGCGTGCGCGGCGATGGCCCGGGCCCGGCCGGAGGGGCACCCGGGGAACAGGCGCAGGATCTCCGCGGCGAAGGCGGCCGTGAACCGGGTGTCCTCGGCCGCCCGGCGCAGCCGGTCGCGCTCCCGGCGCCGGGCCCGCGCCTCGGCGTCCGCGAGGCAGGCCCGCTCGGCCCGGGCCAGCGCGGCGTCCTCGACGAGGATCCCCATGCGCTCGTAGCGCCGACGGCGCCGGTGGAAGCGGACCACGACGGCCGACAGCGAACTGGCCTCGTGGGCCCGGCGGGTCAGGGCGGTGTCGCCGCGCGGCAGGTAGACGAGATGTCCGAGTTCGGCGCAGTCCAGGCAGCGGGGCACGCCCGCCTCGCGGACGAGGCGGCGCAGCGGCCCCTGCCTGCAGTCCGCGCAGTGGATCTGCTTCGTCGACTCGAAAACGACCAGACTCATGCCGAAGTGATACCGCCGTTCCGGCCGTATATCACCTTGTAGGAGCGGGTAGTTGTGGTTTCACAGACTCTTCCCTGACCTCATGGTGTCCTCCTACCGTGGGTCGAGTGGGCCGCAGCCGGCCCATGGAGGAGGGGAAACATGGCTGGACGGCAGGCGACGGCCGGGCGCCCGAGGACTGCGGGCCGGCGTCCGAAAGCGGAGGTGGCCTCCGATCTCGTGATGAGGGAGGTCGCGATAGAGCCCGGTGGCTGCACGGGCTGGCACTACCACCGCGTCCCGCTGATGGCGGTGGTCAAGTCCGGCACGCTGACCCGGATCCTGCGCGACGGCACGGTCGAGGTGCACCACACCGGCACGAGCTTCGTCGAGCCCGCCGGCCGGCGCCACGTCCACCTCGGCCACAACCTCGGCACCGAGCGGGTCGTGCTCTGCGTGACCGCCGCCCTCGCCGAGGGCGACCCCTTCGCGCTGCCCGCCGAGGCCCCGCCGAGGGCCACACCCTGCGCGTGCCCCACGCGGACGCGGTGAGGGCCGGCGCAGGGACCCCGCCCCCGTGAACCGGGCCACCGCTCAGACGAGTCGGCGGATCTCCCCGCGCACGCGGTAGAAGCCACCGGCCGCCGGATGCAGGCCGTCCACCACGTACCGGGCTCCGGGCTCCCGGATCCCGCGCGGGAACTGCACGTTCCAGGAGGACTCGAACCCGCCCGACACCACCTGTACGCGCATCCGCTGGCCCTGCTGCACGCACTCGACGACCACACCGCCCGCGGGCACCGAGGCCACGGACACCGTCGCCACCGCGGCGGGGGTGGCGGCCGGGGTGAAGACGGGCAGGGCGGCCGCCGACTTCACGTCCACCGCCGTCGGGACCGATCCCTCCCGGGCGGCCGCGATCGCGGCCTCGCTCGCGTCCACGCACACCAGCGAACCGTCCGTGGTCACCAGGTACAGCCGCTCGTCCAGATACTGCATCGACAGTGCGGCCCCGCTGCCGGTACCCAGCTTCCACAGCCGCCGCCCGTCGGCGTCGAAGCAGTACACGGACGAGGCGAGGTCGCCGGCGAAGACGTGCCGGCCGTCCGGCGAGGTCGCGCACGAGTAGACCGCCGCGTCGCACCGGTACGTGGCCTCCAGGGCGCCCGTCGCCTTCGACAGCCGCTGCACGGTGTTGCGGCCGGTCCCCGCGTACACCGCGTGGTCCTCCTGCCAGCCGAACAGCACCGACCCGTCCGTCTGCGTGTGCCACAACTCCCGGCCGCCGTCCGGGGCGTAGGCCGTGACCCCCTTGCCGTGGCCGTGGTAGACCGCCCGCTCGTCCGCGCGCACCATCCACGCGTTCGGACCGGCCGAGCGCCGCGACCACTGGAACTCGTCCTCGTGGTCGATGACCGTCAGCCCGCCGTTGCGGTCGGACACGTTCAGCACGCCCTCGCGGATGTCCAGCCAGAAGATGTCCACGTCGGCCGCGATGTCGTACGCCCCGAACGGCACCTTCGAGGACAGGTCGTACACCGTGCCGTCGTCGCAGCCCGCGTAGATCCAGAACTCGTCCGCCACCAGGCACTTCACCCCGTCCGGCAGCTGGTACCGGGCGAGCACCTCGCCGTCGTGGCTCACGGTGTAGACGTCTCCGGCCTGGTTGCCGACCCAGCAGCGGTCCTCGTCCACGTGGATCCCGAAGGCGGAGGACCCCGTACGGAACCGCCACAGCACCGGGGCCGCGGCGCGCGCGGTGGACGGGGTGGAGGTCACCTGGCGGCGCGTCACCGACCGGGCGGCGCGGCCTCCCCGCACCGCCGGGGCGTACCCCTTGCGGACCTTCTCCCCGACCTTCTTGGCGGCCGCCGCCCGCGCCTTCTCGATGCTCGGGAAGGAGGAGCTCTGCAGCTGGCCGTCCGCTCCGATGCGGCCGTACCGCACCGAGACGGAGGTCCCGTCGACGGTGACCTCGTAGAACTTGTGGGCACCGCCGTCCTCCTGGGACAGCTCCAGATACGTCGTCTCCCGAGCCATGACAGACCCCTCCCCAAGGCCGGGCCGCCGGCCCCTGTGCGCCGGTGATCCCTCCTGAAAAACGTTAGGGGCCACCACTGACAATGGGCTGGTGCAGCTGGAAGCGATCACATGGCAGCGGATGGCCGAGCGGCTCGCCGGTCACCTCGACGACGAAGCGCAGGGCGAAGCGGAGGACGACGGGAAGGACCAGGGGAAGGACGACGGGAAGGGCGGCGGGAAGGCCGGCGGCGACGCCGGGACCGGCCCGGAGGGTCGATGGCGCCGGGTGGGCATCGACGGGGCGCCCGCCGCCCGTACCGGCGTGCTCGCCGGGGAGCTCGCCGACGCGCTGCGCCTGCGCGGGCGTTCGGTCCTGGTGGTGGCGGCCGAGGGCTTCCTGCGCCCGGCCTCCCTCCGCTTCGAGTTCGGCCGCGAGGACGTGGACTCCTACCTCGACGGCTGGTACGACACGGCGGCGCTCTGGCGGGAGGTCTTCGGCCCGACCGACCCCGGCGGCACCGGCCGGGTGCTGCCCGACCTCTGGGACCCGGTCACCGACCGGGCGACCCGCAGCCCCTACGCCGAACTCCCGCCCGGCGGCGTGCTGATCGTGCACGGCCCGCTGCTGCTGGGGCACTGGTTCCCCTTCGACCTCAGCGTCCACATCGGGCTCTCCCCGGGCGCCCTCGCCCGCCGCACCGAGGAGTCCGCCCGCTGGACCCTCCCCGCCTTCGCGCGCTACGAGGCCGAGACCGGCCCGGCGGACCGGGCCGACGCCCTGGTCCGGGCCGACGATCCGCGCCACCCGGCCTGGACGGGCCTGCGCTCCGGCCCCGCCGGCTGACGCCGGGGGCCGTCGCGCGCACTGCTGCGGACCCCCTCCGCGTCACGGAGGTACGGGAAACGCAACAGGGTGATTCCGGCACGGTGACGATCGGTTCCGGCCATCGCTCCGGCCGGAACCCGGCGCTACGTTGACGGCACGCTTCGACGGCGGCCACCCCGGTGGCGCCTTGGCAGAGGGAGAAGGCAATGCGCGGACACGGCACGGTGGTTCGGGACGCGAGACGGTTGCGCACCCAGGCGGCGCTCGCCGCGCTGGCCCTGTGCGGGACCCTGGCCCTCACGGCGTGCAACCGCGACGACGGGACGGGTGCGGCCGGCAGCCCCGCGAGCCCCTCCGCCGGCGCGACGGCCACCGGCAGCCCCTCCCCGTCGGCCTCGGCCCCGCCCTCCTCGGCCCCGTCCCCTTCGGCCCCGTCGAAGAAGCCCGCGCCCGGCTCCACTTCGAGCGCCACCCCGGCGGGCACGAAGAAGCCTCCGGCGCCCGGCTCCACCTGCGACCACAAGATGCCGATCTCGCCCGACGAGGTCGCCGTCTACCGCTACACCCCCGAGGGCGGGGTCCACAGCCTGATCATCAAGCACGGCAACTGGGGCTGCGCAGCCCCGGGCGCGGACGCGGCCCCCTTCGAGACCACCGGCAAGGAAACCTTCCTCAACATCGCCGACGACGCCAAGATCACGGCCGTCACCCCCGTCGTGGCGAGCACCGTGAGCCAGTCGATCACGCTCCAGCAGCTCATCGACTGGCTGATCGCCCACCCGAACCAGGGCCGCGTCTTCCGCTACCACCTCGACGGTGCGGGCGTCATCGACTCCCTCGACCAGCAGTACACCTCCTGACACCTCCTGATCCCGTTCCGTTTCCTACGGCCGTCCGCCCAGCCGGGTCACCGCCACCGCGGCCGCCCGGCAGCCGGCCCCCGCGGCCCAGGCCGAGCCCGCTCCCGCCAGCCGGGCCGCGAGGAAGGCGCCGGTGAAGGCGTCGCCGGCGCCCGTGGAATCCACCGCCTCGGCGCTCTCCGCCGCGACCTCGGCCGTCACCCGGCCGTCCTCGGCGATGAGCGCCCCGGCCCCGCCCCGGGTGACCACCACCAGCGGCACCCGCCGGCTCAGTTCCGCCGCCGCCCGCGCCACCGCGGCCGCCCGGGCCGGCCCTTGTGCCCCGTCCGCCCCCTGTGCCCCCGCGAGCAGCAGCGCCTCGTCCTCGTTCGGCAGCAGCACGCCGGCCCCCGCCGCGGCGGCCAGGAACCGCTGCGGGCCCAGCGCGGCCAGGAACCCCGCCGAGGCCGGGTCCACGCTCACCGGTACGTTCCGGGCGCGGGCGGCCCGTAGCGCGACCAGGGCCAGCTCCCGGCTCGCGTCGGTGAAGAACAGGTAGCCCGACAGGTGGAGATGGGCGACCCCGTCCAGGAGCCCGGGATCCCAGTCGGCGGGGGAGAGCCGCAGCGAGGCCCCGCTGTCGGTCAGGAAGGTCCGCTCGGCGTCGGCTCCGACCAGCGCGACCACCGTTCCGGTCGGCTCGGCGGGATCGACCACCAGCCTCGGCCGGACCCCCGCGTCGAGCAGCGCCCGCTCGTGCCACCCGGCCGAGTCGGCGCCGACCCGCGCGAGGAGGCGTACCTCCGGGGCGCCCGCACGGGCCGCCCAGCAGGCCGCGTTGGCCCCGGCGCCGCCCGGCAGGGTCCGGATCCGGGCCGGGGTGTCGGTACCCGGAGCCAGCGGCTCCCCGTGCACCGCCACGACGTCCGTCACCACGTCCCCGACGACCAGCAGGGCCCCCGGCCCGGGGGGAGCGGCCGGTGCCGCGGTCACGGCCGCGCCGCCCAGGCCCGGGCGATCCGGGCCCCGAGGCGCACGTTGCCCCGTACCGCCGCGAGGTTGGCCTCCAGGGAGGCGCCGCCCGTCGCGCGCACCAGGAACCCCAGCAGGAACGGTGTCACCGCCTGCCCCGTGATGCCCCGTTCCCGGCACTCCGACAGGGCCTCGGCCAGCACCCGGTCGTGGAGCTCCGGGTCGAGCTGGTGCTCGCGCGCCACGGGGTTGGCCACGAGCAGCGCCGACTCCGCACCGCCGAGGAGGTCCTGAGCGGCCATCACCGCCGCCACCTCCTCGGGCCGGTGGACCGTCCAGTCCACGGGTTCGCCGGAATCGGCCAGGTAGAACCCGGGGAAACGATCCGTCCCGAACCCGAGGACCGTCACCCCCAGCGTTTCCAGCCGCTGGAGCGTCGCGGGCACGTCCAGGATCGACTTCACCCCCGCGCACACGACCGTGATCCGGGTCCGCGCCAGCAGCGCGAGGTCCGCCGACTCGTCCTGCGACCGGGTCCAGTCACGGTGTACGCCGCCCAGCCCGCCGGTGGCGAACACCCGCAGCCCCGCCCGCGCGGCCAGGAAGGCCGTCGCCGAAACGGTCGTCGCACCCGTCGCCCCGGTGGCGAGGGCGGGGGCCAGATCCCGGTGGCCGAGCTTGCGCACGCCCTCGCCGCCCGCGATCCGCTCCAGCCGGGCCTTGTCCAGCCCGGCGTACGCCACCCCGTCGACGACCGCGACGGTCGCCGGAACGGCCCCCTCCGCCCGGACCAGCTCCTCCAGTTCCAGACCCACCGCCAGATTGCGGGGGCGGGGCAGACCGTGGGCGAGGATCGTCGACTCCAGGGCCACGACGGGCCGGCCGCGGTCGAGCGCCTCGCGCACCTCCTCGGACAGGACCGGGACCGGGAGCGCTCCGGTCGAGGGCGGCGGGGTGGGTGCGGATGCTGTGTGCTGTGACATGTCCCCATCCCTGGCACGCGATCCGGGACCCCAAACGCGCGGCCGCCGCACCGGCGTGAACCCGCCTGAGCCTTCAGGAGGCGCCCGCCTCCCGGAACCGTGCGCGCCGCCCTCGGCCGCTGCGCGGCACCGAGTCCCCTACCCGCCCTTCGCCCGTTCCCCGGGGCTGCGCCCCGGACCCCTGCTCCTCAAACGCCGGAGGCGCTGGATTTGGC